>JACIWY010000368.1 GCA_014360745.1 Chloroflexota bacterium | reverse complement strand
ATCTGGTTCACTCGATAGCGGATCGAGAGCACGGCCAATAACGCCCCCAATAGCGCGCAGATCAAAAGCGAGCTGATTAACCCCACCCACAAGCTCTTAGTGAGGCTGCCCACCACTGCCGAGGCCAACGCAGCGGTGAGCATCATCCCCTCGATGGCGATATTGATAACCCCCGAACGTTCGCAAAGCACCCCGCTCAAGCCCGCCAGGGCGATCGGCGTGGCCCGCTGCAAAGCCGTTTCCAGAATGCCTAGCAGGTTTAGGCTCCCCCCTCGGGCTGCCCAGGCTAGAAAAGAGAGGGTGAGGAAAAGGGCCACCAGACCCAGGATGGCGCCCTCCAATCGGCCAAAGCCTTTGGCCAATTGATAGCCACCGAAAAAAATCGCGGCAGCGGCCATGATGTACAAACTGCTGACCACAGGGAGGGTAAGATCGGGGATCTCGATGGCGTTAGAGACGCGGCCCGGGTTCATGCCAAAGGTAGCCGTCTGTCCTGCTTCCGAGGTGCGGATAAAAAGCAGATAGATGGCCAGCCCCACAAGGATAAAAAAGACCCCCAAGCCCGTGTTTCGTTTCGTGGGCATAACGGTGCTCATCGGCTCAACTCCTGGCGATGAGTAGGGGTTCCCGCCGCTCGCGCAGACGGTACAAGGCGCGGATGATCTCCGGGGCGGCGATAAAGATGATGATCATGGCTTGCAAGATAGAGATGATATCGATGGGAATCTGGGCCACGGATTGCATGCGGGTGGCGCCGGCGCGCAACGTGCCGAATAATAGCGCCGCCAGTACCACTCCCACCGGATGGCTGCGCCCCAAGAGGGCCAGGGCAATGGAATCAAAGCCATAGCCCGCGGAAAAGGCGTTGGGCATATAACGGATCAAGCCCAGAATATCGTTAGCCGCCGCCAGCCCAGCCAGCCCACCGCTGAGAAACATGGCCAAGACATAGTTTTTCAGAATGCTCATGCCGGCGTAGCGTGCCGCGCGCGCATTGGCGCCCACCGTGCGTAGCTCAAATCCGATAGTCGTTTTGAAGAGCAGCCCATAAACTAGCACCGCACAGGCCAGGGCCAAAAAGAAGCCGGCATGAAAACGAATGGGGCTGGGGAAAAGGCTGGGCAACACGGCGCTGGGCTGGATTTCCGGTGAGATGGGCCGGAACCCACCGGGGCGCTTCATAGGGCCGTTGAGCAACCAATCGCTCAAGGCGAAAGCGGTGTAATTCATCATAATGGTGTTGATCACCTCATGGGCGCCGGTCGTCGCGCGCAACAAGCCAGGAATGGCGCCCCATAGTCCTCCGCCGATTACCCCTGCCAACAGGGCGAGGGGCAAATGAATATACCAGGGCAAGCCTTGGATGCTGTAACCCACAAATACCGAGGTTAACCCACCGACGAAATATTGTCCTTCGGCGCCGATGTTAAAAAGCCCCGCTTGAAAGCTCAACGCCACGGCCAGCCCTACCAAAATATATGGCGTCGCCGTAACCAGGCTTTCGGTGAGCGGATAAAAGGCGGTCGGCATCAGCGAAGGGTCGCCCCCGATCCAGGCGCGGAGCGCCGCGATCATCTTTGGCGGGTTGCCGATCGAGCCCTCAAAGAGAGCGCCGTAAGCGGTGCGGATCGATTTCCAGGCGGCGCTTAAACCGACCAGCGGTTCATCCCAAAAGTTGAGATAAACGGTGACGCCCGGCATGAGCTGCGGATACAGCTCTCGCGCCTGTTCCAGGGCGATTTGCTCTTGAGGATTGAGCACCTCCTGGACCACCTGCAAGGTTCGGCCATCGACTTGCACCGCGTCGCCTACCATGACCTGCGGCGGATGACGACGCAAAGCTTCCTCCAGCGAGATCTGCGTTTCCGGATCGACGACAGACGTGACCACCTGGCGTGGGATGCGGGTAAAGGCGTTGATCACATTCAAGTCGGTGACCAGGATGATAACCGCGCCGAGGATGAGGGCGGTGAGAATGGCCAAGAGAGGCACGATGAAGCCGCGGATCAAGGCGGCATACCTTCGGGAGATGGAGCGATCCTCCAAGCGCTGCGCCCCCCCATTCGACATAGCGAGTGTGGCTTGTTGGGTGCTCTGGTTCACAGGCGAGCTCCTTTTCTACGACGCGCCGGAGCCAACTTCCTGAAGATCGGCCACCGGGATGCCGGCCATTAGCAGGCCCATCTGCTCGCGGGTGACCGCGCCCGCTTCCATGGAAGCCATGATTTTGCCCCGATACATGACCATGATCCGATCGGATAGTTCCATGATCTCATCCAACTCGGAGGAGACCAGAAGCACGGCGGCGCCCCGATCCCGTTTCTCGACGATGCGCCGATGAATATATTCCACCGAGCCCACATCGAGCCCGCGCGTCGGTTGCGAGGCGATCAACAGATCGGACGGGCGATGGAATTCGCGGGCTACGATGACCTTTTGTTGGTTGCCGCCGGAGAGGCTGCTTACCGGCATGCGAATGCTGGGGGTACGTACGTCATATTCTTGCACCAGCCTATGCGCAGTCTCGGCGATGGCTTGCTCCTGAAGCAAGAGTCCACGAGCAAAGGGGGGGCGATAGTAGCTATTGAGCACCAAGTTATCGGCCACCGAGAAGCTGAGCACCAGGCCGTCCATCTGCCGATCCTCAGGGATATGGGCCACACCTTGCTCGATAATCGTCCGTGGCGGGGCGTGGGTGGTGTCCACCTCGCATATGCGTACCCGTCCCTTCTCGATGGGCAACAAGCCGGTGAGCGCGGCTACCAGTTCCGTTTGGCCATTGCCCTGAACTCCGGCGACGCCCACGATCTCTCCGCGACGCACGGTAAACGAGATGCCGTCCACAGCAACGTTCTGGCGCCGATCCAGGACGGTCAGATCTTCTACCTGGAGCACCACGGGGCCCGGTCGAGCGGGCTCTTTTTCTACCGACAGGCTGACCTCGCGCCCCACCATCATAGCGGCCAAGGTTTCTTCGTCCGTTTCTTGGGGCGACGCGCTGCCGACGACCCTGCCCTGTCGCAATACCACGATGCGGTTGGCCAGCATCATGACCTCGCCCAGTTTGTGCGTGATAAAGATGACGGATTTGCCCTGCTCTACCAGGGAGCGGATGATCTTGAACAGCTCTTCCGTTTCTTGGGGGGTAAGCACTGCCGTGGGCTCGTCGAGGATCAGGATATCGGCGTTGCGATACAGCACCTTGACGATTTCTACCCGCTGTTGTACACCGACGGGAAGGCTGGCGACCGTGGCTTGTGGGGGGACGTCCAGGCCGTACATTTGCGAGATCTCGCGGATACGGGCGGCGGCGCGGCGTCGATCCAAAAAGATGCCATGATGCAACCATTCGTTGCCGAGCATGACATTTTCAGTGACGGTCAATGGGGGCACCAACATAAAGTGCTGATGGACCATGCCGATGCCCAGGGCGATGGCGTCGCTGGGGCTGCGGATATCGCTCTGCTGGCCATGTACCAAGATCTGGCCCCCATCGGGAGCATAAAGGCCATAAAGGACGTTCATCAATGTCGTCTTGCCGGCGCCGTTCTCGCCCAACAGGGCCAAGACCTCGCCCTCATAGAGTGTCAGATCGATGTGATCGTTGGCCAGCACACCGGGGAATGCTTTAGTGATGCCGCGCAATTCTAGAACAGGCGTCGTGGATTCGGCCATGTGCAGCTCCGCTTCGAGGAGGTCGCAGGATCGCCGAGATCGGATATGCGCCGGGGTCGGTTCTCCTGTGCCTCCTACTACCTTACATCGTCGGGCGGATAAAGCGGTGAGGGGTCGTGGCTGTCCCACGATCCCCCACCAAAGAGCGCCACAAGACTCACAATGCTCGATCTGCTACTGACTGCGGCCGGCGGCCAGCGCCTCGTTGGCCCGCTGGACGGCCTCGTCCAGCGCTTCTTGAGGCGAGGCGATGCCTTCGTATACCTTGGTCATCGCCTCTTCGATGATGGTGCGGATCTGTTGCTCGCCGCGGACGCTGGGCTCCGGATAACCGTAAGGCACAATGTTTTCGAACTGTTCTTTGGCGATGGGGTTCTCGGCGAAATAGTCCTGCAACAACGCCGCCGCCGACTTGCGCACCGGCATGTAACCGGACTTGCTGCCCCACTTGGCCG
>JACIWY010000367.1 GCA_014360745.1 Chloroflexota bacterium | reverse complement strand
GGCAGCATAGGCGCTTGGGCACAGCGATCGCTGGCCCATATACTCGGCTATGCCGCCCTGGCCGAGGCGGGCCTCATTTTCATTGCGCTGAGCTTGCGAACCGAAGAAGCCATGGCAGCGGCGTTCCTTCATATCATCTATCGGGGGCTGACCATCGCCGCCGTCAGTATAACCTCGGGGGCGCTGCATCACGCTTTAGGGGGAGACAGCGTGGACGACCTTGTCGGCGCGTTGCGTCGAGCGCCACTCTCTTTCATGGCGCTGGCGTTAGGCGGGCTAGGGCTCGCCGACCTTCCGCCGACGGGTGGATTCCTAAGCCGTTTTGCCATCCTGCGCCTGGTAGCCGCCGAGAACCCGCTCCTGGCCATCGGGCTGCAACTGGCGATCATCGGCCCCGCTTGGGGGGTAATCCGTTGTCTGGTATCGGCTTTTAGGCCGCTGATCGCGCCGGTGCCCCGCCGGCGATCGCTCGCCCCTGAGATATTGGCCTTGCTTCTCGCGCTGGGGCTCATCGCCTTGGGGCTTTATCCTCAAGCGCTATACCGGCTACCTGTGGCCTGGGAAGAGGTTGTGGCATCTTTTGGGGGCTGAAAAAGGGCGCCTAACTCGAAAAAACGATTATCATAGCCAAGCCACCCTCGGCTCGCCATTTGCGCTTGGGGGCGTGGGATGAACCCGCAATTGCACGCGCCGGCGCTCCTCGATGCTTTAGCGTCTTTTTTTCGCATCTGCCGCATCTTGGCGCGTGTTCGCAACGGGCAACCAAAGACGCAGGCGCGTGCCCTCTTCGGCCGAGCTATCGATCTCGACGGCGCCTCCATGGGCAAGCATCGTCTCGCGGACGATGGCCAGGCCGAGGCCCGACCCTTCACTGCGTCGCCGAGAGCGATCTACCCGATAAAAACGGTCGAACACCCGCGAGAGGTCATTCGGCGGGATGGGCTCGCCGCGATTATGAACGGTGATATAAACCCACTCGCCGCTCACCCTTGGTTCGCCAAAAGAGACGGCCAACGGCTTGGGATGCGGTGCACCGGCTGCCCAATGGGCCATCTCGATGGTCACCTCCCCCGGAGACGCCGAATATTTCACCGCGTTGTCGATGACGTTGGCCAGCGCCTGGCGTAGTCGGTGAGCGTCGGCCACCACTGGCGGCAACGAACCATCGGCCCGCACGTGCAAGGCAATGCCCGCTTCTCGACAGCGCTCCTGTATCCGCTCC
This sequence comes from Chloroflexota bacterium, assembly GCA_014360745.1. Lineage (GTDB taxonomy): Bacteria > Chloroflexota > Anaerolineae > UBA1429 > UBA1429 > JACIWY01. The sequence goes on along the minus strand of JACIWY010000367.1, from coordinate 2,918 downwards.
GCTTCGGTTCGCACCAAGGGCTCTAGAGACATCGGCTCTGGGGCTAAATCGAGCTCCCCGCTCTCCAGACGGGCCAGTTCGACGAGATCTTGGACGAGGCGTAGCATACGCTCCGCCTCGCCGTGAATGATCTCGGCCGCGCGCCGATAGCCTTGTTCGTCGGTAATGGCCCCCTCAAGGATGGCTTGAGAAAAGCCCTGGATCGAGGTCAAAGGGGTCTTTAAATCGTGCGAGACATTGGCCAAAAAATCGCGTTGGCCGCGTTGAGTGCGGGCCACCTCGTTAGCCATGTGAGAGAAACGCGCGGCCAAAGTGGCGATCTCATCGCGGCCACGGGCTTGGATGTGTTGTTCATAACGGCCACGCGCTATCTCTTCAGCGGCAATCGCCATCTCTTTGACGGGCCGAGTGATCGAATGGGCCAACAGGAAGGAGAGACCCGTGGCCAGGGCGCCGGTGATCGCAGCGACGATCAACAAGGGGCGCCAAAGAGAGCGCCAGGGTGGATCGACCTGCCTGACCGGGATGGCCAAGGCCAGGCGTCGCCCGGCGAGGCGCTCATCGACGTTCTCGGGAAGATCGACAAGCAGCAAAAAATATTCCTGACCATCGGTAAACGTGTGCCGCCGGACGTTGGGTGGCAAGGGGGAGGCCAAGGCGCGGGCGCGCTCTGGGGGGATCTGTTCGCCCACATAGGAACCTTCGGAATCGATGATCACCTCGCCGCGCCGGTTCAAAACCAAAACGCGTCCATCTAGTTGGGGATCTTGGCGTAGCCGCTCAAGCCAGGGCGAACGGGGGGCCAATAAACCCGGCTGGGTCTTTACCCTATTGGCCAGGCTTACGGCGATAGATTGGGCTCGCAAAAGGTTTACCTGCCGTTGAACGCGAGTGATGATAACGCCCACGGCCAACGCCGACAACAACAATACGACAAAGGCCAATAAAAGATAGGAGACGACCAATTTGCTATGCAGCGAACGGAACACTTCGCCTCCTTGGCGTTCGTTCAGAGCGTCCGGGGCCAAGGTATCCCAGAGGGAAGGAACCCAGCCAAAAAGGCGGCCACGTTCAACAACCAAAGCCCCAAGGACGACCGAGCTACGGCCTCCGCCACCGGCAACCCTAACCAGACGACACCGGCCACAAGCACGGCCAACATGCACACGCCCGACAACAAGCCAAAGAGCGCGCCCGCGATCGCGTCGAACCGATCGGCATCGCGTCGCTCATCCGTTGCGCGAGGGCGCGTGCCAAAGGCAAGAAGGTTGGCCAGGATCCATACGCCGAGAAAAATGAGCAGAAACGCTGTAGCTTGCGGATCCGTCGCCCAGAAAGGCGCGATCAGAGACGCCACAGGCCGATACAATACAAGGGCTAACGCCAACCCAAGCACAAAGCCGGCCAGGGCCGCCAACTGGCGGACAAGGCCCACCATGGCCCCGGCGGCGGCAAAGGCGGCCAACAGTAGAAGCAAGACACCGTCCGTCCACGACACAAGGCGCCTCCCGCTCAGCGACTACCCAAAACGCGGAGCGCCGCCAAGATGCGCTGATCCAGCTCGTGCACATCTTCCGGCACCGCTTCGAGGGCGGCGGTTGCCTCGGCCACGCTGTATCCCAGCGAGGTCAAGGCGTTGATGACCTCTACATCCTGTTCTTGAGGCACTGCCCCGGTTTCGGGGCCACCTATCCATTGCAAACGATCGCGCAAATCGAGCACAAGGCGTCGAGCGGTTTTGGGGCCAACGCCGGGGATGCGGGTGAGCACGGAGAGGTCTTCACGAAGGATGGCGCTGCGCAGCGATTCGGGAGAGAGGGCCGAAAGAGCGGCCAAGGCCGTCCTGGGGCCCACGCCGCTTACTGTGACCAACAAACTAAAGAGATCCAACTCCTCGGCGGAGCGAAAGCCGTACAGGGCGATATCGTTCTCGCGCACCCACATCTGGGTGTACAATTCAATCGTCTGGCCCACGCGCACCTTGCCGCCCAGGAGCCCGTCGCCGACGAAAACGCGATACCCTACGCCGCCCACCTCGACGACGAGGGCGTCTTTACCAATAGCCCGAACCTGACCGGTAAGAGAGGCGATCATGTGCGTCTTTTAAGACCTTATGAACGAGCGAGCTTGCTTCTACGTCGTTGCTTTGCCCCTATACTCGTCGAGAAGCGTTTGCATTCGTGCCGAGTGGTGATGACAGATCGAAGCGGCCAGAGCGTCGGCGGCGTCATCGGGGCGCGGCGTCTCGGCCAGGTTCAGCAAGATGCGCACCATCTGCTGCACCTGAATTTTGTCCGCTTGCCCATAACCGGTCACCGATTGTTTGATTTGCAGCGGGGTGTATTCGGCGATGGCCAGCCCGGCCTGGGCCAAAGTGAGCAATAACACCCCACGAGCCTGCCCAACGTTCATAGCAGTCCTGACATTGGTGGCAAAAAACAAATTTTCCACCACGGCCACATCGGGCCGATATCGGGCGAGCAGCTCGGCAAGTTGATCGTGCAGGCTCATCAACCGTTGCGCGACAGGTTGATTGGCAGCAGTCCGAAAGACACCATGGGCGATGTACCGCATGTCGCGGCCATCGCCCGCCACCAATCCATACCCTGTTGTCGCCAGGCCAGGATCAAGCCCCAGGACAAGCATCGTCGAGATCGAGCGGCCTATGCCGCCTGTTCCTCGTACTTGGTGACCATCTCGTCTGTGATCTCCAAGTTCGAGTAGACCTGCTGCACGTCATCGAGCTCCTCGAGGGCCTCGATCAACTTCATCGTTTGGAGGGCCTCTTTTTCGCCGGGCATCACCGTGCTCTGAGGTATCCAGGCCAGCTCGGCGTTGACGATCTCGTAATTCTCGGCCAAAGCCTCCTGCACCCTTTTATAATCGGCCAAATCTGTATAGACCTCGACCAGGTCATC
>JACIWY010000366.1 GCA_014360745.1 Chloroflexota bacterium | reverse complement strand
TGAGGGCGACGAGAGCACCTTGGGGGAGGTTCGAGGAGCGCCCGGGAGCTCTTGGGAGGGGATTTCGGCTCATTACAACACTGCGGACAGCGCCTGCAATCAAGAAGATCCGGATGCGATCCGCGCCGGTGATGCTCTGAGCCGTGTGCTCCTGGTCGATGAAATGGGCACGCCGGTGGGGTTAGCTGCGACGACGTGTGGGCATCGCGTGATTTATTTCAGTTTCGGGCTGGAGGGGGTTGGGCCGCTGTCTGCCCGGTCGGCGCTTATCGAACGGGCCCTGGATGTGTTGATGACCGGCGATCTCGCGAGAGAAAGGCCCAAGCTTTTTTTCCCTTTGTCGCTCAAGGCTGCCATTGCGGGCACGACGGTTGATTACCCCTTTTCGGTGGTGAACACGTCCGCTGTGGGGCGCCAGGTCGTGTTGACGCCGTCTTCGCCGTGGCAGGTGGAGGTGATCGATCCGATCAGCCAACAACCGATCTCGACGACGGCTACGCTCACCTCTTGCGGCAGCATGGAATTACGTTTGCGGGTGCAGGTGCCCGCCGATGCCCCTTTTGGGGCGATGCCTACTACCTTAGAGGCAAGGTTTATAGATAGTGAGGCCCCCGGCACGACAAGTACTGTGGATACCCTGGTGTATTCCGCCTGGCAAGCGGCCCAAGGACATATGGGGACACCGGAGCCGCGTTATCGTTGGAACGTTGTGGCCAATGATTGCCACTTGTACGCCGTCGGCGGTTTTGAGCAAAACGACGAGCCGACCGGCAAACTCGACATCCTGGATTTGACCAGCGGGGTGTGGCAGGAAGGCGCGCCTCGTCCACATGTGGCGGGTAATGGCGCGGCCGTTGAGCTGAACGGCCTAATCTACGTGTTGGGTGGGTACAACGGGGCTTTGTCTCAGCCATTTCTTTCGGCGGTGGATATCTATGATCCGGCTTCCGATAGTTGGCGTCCGGGGCCAGAGTTGCCTCGACCGTTGGCGGGCTTGGCTGCGGCGGCGTGGGGTGGGCGCATTTATGTGTTCGGAGGCGCGGGGCCCGAAGGAGTTCTGGATAGGGGGTATCGGCTGGATCCGCAGGCAGAGATATGGGAAGAGATCACCGGGCCGCCAGGGGGTGGGGTCGAGTTTGCCTCGGCGGTGGCTACGGCGGAAGGCATCTACCTATTGGGCGGTTGGCCCGCGCGTCGTAGTTGCTATCGCTACGATCCCACTCAAGATCGTTGGGTCGTGATGGCGCCCATGCACCAAGGGCGACACAGCCTGGCGGTGGGCGAGTATGCAGGGGTGATCTATGTCGCGGGGGGTGGAATCGAGTGGAATAGCACAGCGACGGTGGAGCGCTTGGATCCGCAACGCAATGAATGGGTGAGCATGCCCCCTTTAGACCTTGGCAATCGCTTGGGGGCAGCGGGAGCCGTTGTCGGCGGACGGTTCTATGTGCTTGGTGGTGCGGATGGCCTTGAAACCCTGCCCTTGGGTGGAGCCGGCGTGGGATCGTATATACGTGTTGAGTCGACAGCGGCCCAGCCTGGGGACAGGTTGCTCTACGCTCTGATGTTGCGCAACCCCTCTGATGCAGGTGTGCTCGTCACCTGGATACATCGCGTGCCCGATGTGCTACAGCTTGTGCCCGGCTCCTTGCCTTCTGATGTGCGCTACTATCCTGGCCCGAGGGAGATAACTTGGCAGGGGTGGCTTGCAGCACAACAGGAGCGACGCTTTGATTTTGCCGCCGATGTGTCCGATGCCCTTGAAGTGAAGACCATTGTGACGAGCGAGGTGAAGGTGGATGTCGGCGTTTGTGAGCCGATTACATTGACCACCCGGGTGTTGGTGTCGCGTCCGAGCTTGAACGCCTCGACCAAGTCGGTGACAGCCACTCGGGCGTTGCCCGGCGAACGGCTGCATTACGAAATTTTGGTCGAAAATGACACGCCGTTTCCCATACCGTTGGCCCAGATCACCGATTCGCTACCTGCGGGGACCTTTTGGGTGCCGGATTCCTTGGTAGGCGGCACGTGGAACGGGGAGCGAGGTCAGATCGAATGGCGGGGGGCATTGCCCGGCGTCGAACCGTTCGGCCCCTCATTTCATTGGTACGATGCCACAGGGGGCCGACGGCTTGATCTGGAAGATGACAGTTGCACAGGGCCGGTGGACCTTGGGTTCCCATTCGAGTTCTATGGGCGACGCTACACGGCGATCTATGTGAACAGCAACGGCATGGTGCTCTTTGAAGAATGCAGCAGCCGTTACACCAATACGCCGATCCCCGATATGGCATCGCCTAACGCCTTTGTAGCTCCGTTGTGGGATGACCTGGTGCCGCGCCTCGACGGCGGCAATGTGTATGTGGCGACTTATGGCACGGCACCCCGCCGTTATACGGTGGTCGAATGGCATGATGTCCAGGTGTTCGCCCAGGATGTGGCCCAGACCTTCGAGGTGGTGTTCTTTGAGGGCACCAACCGCATCCTTTGTCAGTATCTTGAGCTCACAGGGGATCGCGGTCATGGGAGCTCGGCCACGGTGGGCCTGGAGGGGCCGGAGGGAAAACAGGGAGTTCTTTATCTGTATCAAGGAGAACCGCCGCACCATCGTCTGACGGATCGTATGGCGCTTGAATTGAGGCAGCCCAGCACACGCCCTGAATCGGCGCAGCGCATTGCTTATGATGTGCAAATCGATCCGACGTTGCCCCCGGCCGGGATCGGCGCTGAAAACCTAGTGATCAACGAGGCGTTGATCCACGATGGGCTGAACGTCATACGGCGTGTGGTGACGACGACGGTCGGCGGCCCTTCCTTCGAAAGGTCATCCAAAATAGGCCCAGCGGAAGCTTTGGAAGGCGAAGTGTTGACCTACACCCTAGAGTTGATCAACACAGGGGAGCTAAAGGCTCAAGACGTGTTGTTGGTGGACCCGCTTCCCCCAGAGTTGGCGCTTGTCGAAGGCACTCTCCAAGGGATGGGAGCCTGGTATGATGCCGAAAATCGGCAGGTTCGTTGGGCAGGAACTTTGGCCCCCACCCAAGGGGAGGAGGGCGTCACGCTGAGTTATGCCGCTCGAGTGGCGCATGGGTTGGGCGTTAATTACTGGCTGACCAACGCGGCTACGATCTATGAGCGGGGCGTGGCGATGCGCCGACTTGAAGCGAGCACACGAATCAACGCGGTAAATTTGGAGGTGATCAAGACGGCGGATCGCGCCCAGGTGTACCCGGGCGAGGTCATCTCTTATACCATTTTGTTGCGTAACGTGGGGCGTTATCCTGCGAGTGGTGTGGAGGTACTGGATTCCGCCGTCGAGGGCTTGCTTGTCCTTACCGAGACCCTGCGCGGTGGCATATGGGACGAAGAGAATCGCGCCATTGTTTGGCGAGGTGACCTGCCGCCGGGTGCAGAGCAACGTCTGGATTATTGCGCACGCCCCGGGCCAGAGGTACGAGACGGGACTGTGCTGACTAACACGGTGCAGGTGAACGACGGCACGGGCGCGTTTCTGCGACGTCAGGCGAGCGTGAGGGTGCGGCGTGGCGATTTGAGCAGCTCTGCGATGGTCGTCACCCCACAGGAGGTGATGCCTGGCCAGGCGGTTACTGTAACGGCGTATATCCGCAACCAAGGATCGGCTTCGGCATTGGCCACGCTGCGGGTGATGCCGGAAGCCTCACTGGTATTGGTGGAGCAGGCGCCGTTTGCTTCTTCGGGCCAGGCCCGGATCGAAGGAGGGGCATTGCTATGGCAAGGGGTTGTGGTGCCCCAAGGGATGGTGGTAGTGCGCTTTCGAGCCCGAGTTGCCTTTGCAACGGGGGCGGGGGATCAACGGTTGACCGGCACGTTGCAGGAGGTTGATGGCTTGGCGACAACCCTAGCGGCGCCTTTTACCGTGCGCGCTGTTTATCGCGAATTCATGCCCTTGGTGCGCCGTTAAAGCGAGTAGGGCTGTATCAACGGCTCAGACGAAAGCTGATCCAGGTGGTTTTGCCCGCTTCCACCATGACCTGGCGCATATAAACCCCGCCTTGATGCCAAACCTGGAGTGTCCAGGCGCCGGCTGGCACATCGCCTGTGGCGAAATTCTCGCCCCAAGCCGGGTCCGGGTTGGCTTTGAGGAGTGGATAGCTGGTGAAATAGC
>JACIWY010000365.1 GCA_014360745.1 Chloroflexota bacterium | reverse complement strand
GCTTTAATTCGCGATGTCAGAAAGGTTGTATGCCTGTGCAAGAACCCTCTCATAAACCTTGGCCCTGCGTCGATGGGCGCCCTCTGTTGGGCGCCAACGGCACCGAAGCCATGCGCGCCTTGCTTGCCCAAGGCGGCGCCCATTTGGTCGATTACTTGAAGGTAGGGCCTTTTATGGGGCGGGAGGCTATCGCCGCATTGGCGCCCGATCACGCGCTGCTGCTACATCTGGACGACACGCTGAGCGGACGCGATCTGTTGCCCGACGAGGCGATCCGGCGGATCAAAAACTGGGTTGAACTGACCGGCACGCCGTGGACGTCGGCGCATATCGGCTTTAGCGTGGCCGATGTAACGTTGGATCAAGCGCTCATCACCCAGCCCCTCTCCGACATCCTCCCGCGCGAGCAAGCGCTGGGGAACATTGCGCGTAACGCTCATCATCTGGCCCAAAATTTGGATGTGCCCCTTTTGTTGGAGAATCTGCCCCTCTTCCCCAACGCGGCGCACATGTTTATTTGTGAGCCCGATTTTGTAGCCGATGTAATCCACGCTTCCGGTTGCGATCTTTTGTTGGATCTGGCCCATGCGCGGGTCAGTGCCGACGTCCTGGGCTATGAGGTGCATGATTACATCGAGCGCCTGCCGTTACAGCGCGTGCGCGAGCTGCACCTGAGCAGTCCCCGCCCTTTGCGCCAGATAGACCCGCGACGTCAGGCCATCGTCATCGAGAACGCGCGCAGCGTGGCCGACAGGCTGGTCTTTCACGCCGAGCACCTTGTGGACGTCCATGAACCTCTGCAAGAGGAGGATTACCGGCTCTTGGAATGGACTCTGGCCCGCACCAAGCCGCAAGCTATTTCCCTGGAGTATTTTCATCGCCCCCAAGAGCTTCGCGAACAGCTCTTGCGCTTGGCGCAGATCATCGGGCGAGCTATACCTTGACGGAGGAATGTCCAGCCGTCTATAATCGCCGCCATCGCGATGGCCAGGGCGATCCGCCGGTAAGGGAGGTCTCATGATTTTCAAGCCCGCCAAGGCGTTGGGCCTTGTGGTAGGGCTCATTGTCCTCGCTACCATTGTGGGCATCGAGGGTTTTTTGCTCGCCAGCATGCTTCGCCAGAGCCCGGGGCCGGGGATGTTTGTCACCGGCTTGCTTTTTTTGTTCAGCATACCTCTGCTGGTGCTCTGGGGCTTTTGGTACTATGAATTGCTGGCCCTGCGCTATCGATTGGATCGCAACGCGCTGATCATCGAATATGGCACGACGCAGCACATTATCCCCATGGAGCGGGTGCGTCGCGTTCTCCCGGGGGCAGAGCTGCATAACGTGGGCCATTTTCGCGGCGTCGGCTGGCCCGGCTATTTGAAGGGGCGACAGCGCGTCTCGGGGCTGGGGTGGCTGTGGATGTACAGCACCGAGCCGCTCGAGCGCACGACGGTGATCGTGACCGATGCGGCGAGCTACGGCATCTCTCCTGCTTCTCCGGAGACCTTCCTGGAGGCCTTGCAGGCGCGTCGTGATCTGGGGCCGGTTCGTCCTGTGAGCCAAACTCGGGTGCGCAGCCCCTTTCTCACCCTCCCCTTGTGGCGCGACCGACTTTTTTGGGTTGCCGTGGCCATCGGCGTGCTGATCGATGTAGGCCTTTGGGGGTTCGTGATGACGCGCTATGCGCATCTTGGGTCGCGTATTCCGATCCATTTCGATGCGCAGGGCCAGGCGGACCGCATCGTCTCCAAGATATGGTTGCTGATCATCCCTGGGATAGGGCTGGCTCTGGTCTCTCTTAACGCGCTGTTGAGCATGATGATCCATCGGCGGGAGAAATTGGCGGCCCATCTTTTGGCTTTGGTCGCCGCCGTTTCGCAGGCGATCCTTTATCTGGCGTTGACCGATATCATCCAACGGTGAGCAAGTGATCGGCAATTGGGCGTTAGGGATAGGTGTGGGCGGGCTTGTAGCCTGGCTGGGTTGGCGAAGCGCCCTTCTATCGCGCGGCGGGGCGGTGTCGCTCGGCGCGTGTATCGTCATTACCTTCCTGGCCGGCGGTTGGGCCTGGGGAGGATTGTCGGTGCTCTCTGTCATCACCATCGGTTTGTGGGCGCGTTTTCGCCAGGGCTACAAACGGACGCTGGGCGAGCGTTTTCATCGGGGCGCCCAGCAGGGATGGATCCAAGTGCTGGCCCGGGTCGGTTGGGCCACCACGTTGGCCATCCTTTATGGCCTGGTTGCCGAGGAGCGCGGCATTCTGGTGGGGTTTGTCGGCGCTCTGGCCGCGTCGACAGCCGACGCTTGGGGCACAGAGTTGGGCGTGTTGAGCAATCAGATGCCCAGGACGATCATCTCGCCGCGACGCCTGCCGGCCGGCGAGCCGGGCGGTATCACCTTGTTGGGCATCGTCGCCGGCTTGGGGGCATCGTGGTTGCTCGGTTTCGCCGGATTGCTGTTCAACGCGATCAAGAGCTGGATCGCTCAAATAACGCTCGACCCCGTGTTGCTTTGGTTGCCCATCGCGGCCATGTTAGGGGGAATGGCCGGCTCGTTGACCGACAGCTTGCTTGGAGCGGCGGCTCAGGGTATATATTACTGTGAGCATTGCAAAGAGCGCAGCGAATACCGCCTGCACACCTGTGGTCGCCGCACAGAGCAAGTGCGCGGTTGGGCATGGCTGACCAATGAGGGCATCAATATGGTATGCACTCTTGTGGGGGCGGCGATCACGGCGGGGGCCGTCAGTTGGCTTGCGCGTTTTGGCGCAGGATGGTAGAATGGATTCAATGTCTCGGCGGCATAATGCGGTAAAGGCATATCCTATCGGAGGAGGTCTGGCACATGGGTTACAAGGAAACTATTTATGAAGGCATCTTGAAGGGCGATATGCGCGCCGTAGAGGATGCCACCAAAAAGGGCTTGGAAGAGGGCATCTCTGCTGGCGAATTGCTCAACGAGGCCATGATTCCTGCGATGGCCGAGGTGGGCAGGCTGTTTGAAGCCAACGAGTATTACGTCCCCGAGATGCTCATCGCCGCTCGTGCCATGAAGGCCGGATTGGCGATCCTTCGCCCAGAGTTGGTCGCCTCGGGCGTCGAGCCCAAGGGCAAGGTCGTATTAGGTACCGTCAAAGGCGATTTGCACGATATCGGCAAGAACCTCGTGGGCATCATGATCGAGGGCGCCGGCTTTGAGATCATCGACTTGGGCGTGGATGTGAGCCCCGAGGACTTTGTCAAGGCCGTCCGCGAGCACAAGGCCGATGTGGTCGGCCTCTCGGCGTTGCTGACCACCACTATGCCCAGTATGAAGAGCACCATCGAGGCGTTGCAGGAAGCCGGCATCCGCGATCAGGTGAAGGTCATTATCGGCGGCGCCCCGGTTACCCAAAAGTATGCCGATGAGATCGGCGCCGACGGTTACGGGCGTGACGCCGCGGCAGCCGCAACCCTGACCAAAAAATTGCTCGGCCTTTCCTAAAGCTGCGCTTTGCCTCGCTCTAAAAGATAAGGGCGCCCGCCGGTGGGCGCCTTCTTTATGTCTCGATGGGCCGTTATGGTATAATGGATTGCAAAGAGATGCTAGGTGCCGGGCACTTTGCTTGGCACCTCAATTGCGCGAAATTCGAGTAGGAGCGGTGATGTGCCCGACCGAGTGATCTCCTCCAGGCTACAACCCGAAGATGCCCCCACCGAGCAAAGTTTGCGCCCGCGCACGTTGGACGAATATATCGGCCAGTCGCGGGTGGTGGAGAATTTGCGCATCTCGTTGGAGGCGGCCAAGGGGCGCGGCGAGCCGATGGACCATGTGCTGCTCTATGGCCCGCCGGGCTTGGGCAAGACGACGTTGGCCCATGTCATCGCCGCCGAGATGGGCGTCAATATCAAGGTGACCTCCGGCCCGGTCATCGAGCGGCCCGGCGACCTGGCGGCCATCCTCACCAACCTTCACCAGGGGGACATCCTCTTTGTCGACGAGGTGCACCGCCTGGGGCGCGTCGTCGAAGAGGTGCTCTACCCAGCTATGGAGGACTTTTGCTTGGACATTGTCATCGGCAAGGGACCGGCTGCGCGTAGCATTCGCCTTAATCTGCCGCATTTTGCCCTCATCGGCGCCACCACACGCATCGCCTTGCTTACCTCGCCCCTGCGCGACCGT
>JACIWY010000364.1 GCA_014360745.1 Chloroflexota bacterium | reverse complement strand
CGATCCTTACGAGGTGGACGATCAGCAAGGGGTGCCGTTTTCCGTCGGTGGGACGCAGGCGCGCACCTTTTACCCCCAAGGGGATGTGGACAAGGTGTTCTTTACGGCCAAGGTCGCGCACCGCTATGCCGTGTTTACGGAACAGTTGGATGCCGGGGTGGATACGGTGCTTTTTGCGACGATGGGCGCCGTCCAGACCGCTAACGACAACCGGGCCCCGGGCGATCCAAGCTCTTATCTGGAGCTGTTCAACGATACCGCTCAAGATTTGACGGCACAGATCGCGATCACCAACCAGGGGCAGTACGGGGTCGATAAACGCTATGTGTTGGTAATCCGTGACCTGGGGGTGGAAGGGCTAGATAGCTATGAGCCAGACCTTACGGTGTTGCGGTCGATCGCGTTGAACGAGGTGCAGCGGCACAATTTTTACCCGCCGGGCGACATCGATCGGGTGGTGTTGCAGGTCACGGCCGGCCAGCGCTACGCGGTTTTTACTTGTGGCAACGATGGTTCCTCGCCATTGCCGATCCACAGCACCGATCCGTTCTTTCCCTATACGCTGAATTGCGCGCCGTTAGCGCCGGGGGTGGACACGTTTCTCGTCGTCTCGGGCCCGGTGCGGCGTTGTATACCCGAAAGCTGCCAGAGCGAGAACGTGCCCCAGAACGAGTTCCCCAGTTATACCAACTCGCGGGTGGAGTTTGACGCCATCCAGAATGGCCAGGTAAGCATCACCCTCTTTAATCGGGGCAACTTTGGGCCCAACCAGTTTTATTTTTTGCGCGCCTATGCTGTCGATCCCTTACCGACGCAGACGCCCTCGCCGACGCGCACGTCGACGCCTTCGCTGACACCGACACAGGCATTGGCGTCACCGACGGCAACCGCGACGGCGACGGAAGTGGCTACGCCGACCCCGACTTTTACAGCGACCGAGACGGCTACGGCGATGCCGACACCGATCTTTACGGCGACAGAGACGGCCGTGCCGACGCCGACGGCCACCTCCTCGACGCCCTATCCTCCGGGCCCGACGCCGACCTCGGGATGGGGCTATCCGTCGGCCCAAGAACGGTTGGCCATGTGGGGAGGCAGGCCGTTGGCCGCGCCATGGCCTCAGGCCATGGCGCCGATAGGTGGAGGCGGGACGATCCGCTTTACCCTTCTGTTGCGCATGAGGGAAAAGGGGCCATGAACACCGACATCAAGGGCATCTTCAAGCTTTCCACGCGCGACCCGGCCATTTGGGGCGGAGTGGGGGTCTTGATAATAGGGGTTGCTCTCTTGATCCTGACGGCCTTGTCTTTTGTGCGCCTGACGGCGGAGCGCCGGACGTTGGCGGCGGAGGTCGAATCGGCCAGGGACTCTTTGGAGCAGATGCGCGAGATACAAAAGGCTAGCCCGGAGAGCTTGCGGCAAAAATTGGAGGAAACGCGTGCCCAGTTAGCGACGCTGCTTGATGCGCTGCCCAGGGAACAAGAGGCGACCGAGGAGCTGGCCCGCTATTACGATTACGCGCAGCTTTACAGCACGCAATTAGTGCGTCTGGAGACCCTTTCCTCCTTGTCGGGCGGGCCAGAAGGGCAAGAGCCGCTATACGGTATCGAGCGGTTTACTCTAGAGGCGCGGGGCGTGGTGCCTCATCTGTTGCGTTTTCTTGGCCACATCGCAGCAGAGAGTTTTCAGACCTTTGTGTTCGACAATCTCACCGTGGGGCCCGATGGCCCTGCAGTGGGGCGCGCAGATCTGGACGTATTGTATGCTCTGGTCACCCCGGTGCCCACGACGCAGCCGCCCGCGTCGTTACAACCGCAGGGACGAGGGGCGCTTGAGGGAAGATCGGTCGGCGAGACAAGTTCCGGAGGGCAAGTTCGATGAAAAAAAGGCTCGCGAAGTGGTGGCGCGCAGCCGGCACATGGCGGCATCGTATACTGAGGCCCGCCGCGCGACGGGCGCTGGCGCCGTGTATCGTGGCGCTCGTCTTGTCGGGGCTTGCACAAGCGGCCCTGGCGACGACCGATGGCGATCGAGCTGATGTGCCCAAGGTGCCTGCCCCCTTGCCGTTGCCCTCTGCGGCGGGCAGGGGCAGATGGGCGCTGGCTCCGGCGTTCGGCCTGGATCTGGCGCCGATCGATGATCTGGCCCAGCAACTTGAGGCGGCTTGGAACGCTCAAGACTGGCCGCAGGTGCTTTTGCTCATCGAGCAGATCATGGCCATCGATCCCAATTATGACGAGATCCAGGACAAGAAATATTTCGCCCACGTGAACTATGGCTATCAATTGATGACCGAGGGGCGCTGCACCGAATCGTTAGACCAGTTTCGTAAGGCGCTGGAGGTGCGCCCCAACGGTCAGGAGGCTACGGCCGGCCTCGACCTCCTGGTGCTTTACTGCGGCACCCCGCCCCCCGCTCTGACGCCTAGCGTCACGCCACTGTCGACTATTACCCCCTATGTGACGCCCACACCGACCTTTATCACGCCGTTTCCGCCGGCATTCCCGACGCTGACGCCTTCGCCGATCGTGTTGACCGAGCCGATCGAGTACGTGGTGCAGCCCGGTGACACGCTGTTTAGCCTGGCGCAACGTTATAGCACGACAGTGCAAGCCATCATGCAGGCTAACGGGATGATGAGCTTCTTTTTGCGCGCCGGGGATACGATCATCATCCCGCCCAGCCAGGTAGTTCCTGTCGGGCCTCTCGTGCATATCGTGCAGCCCGGGGAAACGCTTCAATCGATCGCGGCTCTGTACAACACGACCGTTTTCGCCATCAAGGTGATGAACAACTTGCCGGGGAACACCATCTTTGCCTTCCAGGCGCTGTTCATCCCCTCTGCCCAGTTGCCGGGGGCGATCGTCCATATCGTGCAGCCCGGCGAGACGCTGTTCAGCATCGCCCAGAATTACGGCACGACGGTGCCCTTGATCATGTTGGCCAACAATTTCAAAACCTTTACTATCCATGTCTATCAGCGGGTCATCATCCCACCCGACGGATGGACGGGTTATCCGCCCATCCAGATATGGACCGGGCCGGCCAGGCCTTTCCCCAAACCGCATTTCCCGCCGGCGCCCCATCCGGCGCCGCGCAAACATCTGGTGCAGCCCGGCGACACCTTGTTCAGCATCGCCCTGCGCTATGGCACGACGGTGCAAGCTATCAAAGCGGCTAACGGGTTGGTCAGTGATCGCATCCTGGCCGGCACTTATTTGATCATACCTTAGACGAGGGGCGTTTGGGGCGCCTTGATGCTTTTGTCGATATGTGAGGATGAAGGGATATGGGGTTCTTGGGCGCAAAGATTCGCGAATTGACGACATTCGTTTTCGAATCCACCGATGCGCGGTTTCTCTGCGTGCGCAACGGCAGTGTGTATAAATTCGGCAGTCGCCCACTGCCGAGCGGCCTGATTGTCGATGGCCTGATCACCGATGCGATCAAGATGGGCGATGTGATCAGCGAGATCGTCCGCGAGAACGGCCTGGATACCAAGTATGTGATCACGGCTTTGAGCGGGCTGCGTTCCATCCCGCGACTGTTGACGATGCCCAATTTGCAGGCCTCGATGTTGCGCGAAGCCATCTCGCGCGAGGCGCGCAAAGAGATGCCGGTCTCGTTAGAGGATCTGTACCTTTCCTGGCAGGCCATGCCCGTCGATGATGAGCGTCAGCGTATCTATTTGCTCGGCGTGCCCCGCGAGATGATAGATGCTCAAGTGCGGGCACTAGAGGCTGCGGGTGTGCGCCCTTGGGTGATGGATCTCAAGCCTCTGGCCTTGATCCGTTCGGTTCGCCAGCCCCAGGCTATCATCGTCAACCTCGAACAGGACATGCTGGACATTATTTTGGTAGTGGATGCCTGGCCGGCCATCATGCGCACCTTCGCCTTGAAAAACCAGGGCCTCGATGAGCAAGGGCACCTGGATAGGTTGTTGAACGAGTTGATGCAGACGGTGCGTTTCTACAACGAGGGACATCGGGCAGCGCCGATAGCCGCGAACACGTCCGTTTATGTGACCGGCAAGTTGCTGGGCAAAGCTGAACATGTGGCCTATCTGCGCAACGTGATCGATCGGCCGGTCGAGGTGCCTCCGGCTCCGCTGCCCGCGCCGGTGAACCTGCCCGTTGCCGAATATATGACCAACATGGGCCTGGCCATGAAAAAGGTGT
>JACIWY010000363.1 GCA_014360745.1 Chloroflexota bacterium | reverse complement strand
GAGGACATGGGGCAGCGTCGGCTGGCGTATCCCATCAAGCATCAGCTTGAGGGCCATTATGTGCTTATCCACGCACGTATGGAGCAACAGGCCATCCACGAATTGGAACGTTACCTGCGCTTATCCGAGGATATTCTGCGCTATCTGCTGATCCACCTCGAAGAGGCTGAGGAAGCCGGGCCGGCTGAGGAGGTCGCGGCCGATGTGGAAGTGGAAGAATAGAGGAATATCCTGGGGGAAGGAGGCTAACCTTGGCTGATCGAGATTTTCGTGAGGAGCGCGAGGAGCGGTTCGAAGGCCGCGCCAGCAGACGGACATCCCGAGATGAAGAACGCGAAGAGCATTATGAGGAACGCACGTCGCGCCGCAGGTCCTCGGCCGGAGGGGCCCGCGGGGGCGCGGCGGGCCGGCGCAGACGCCGCTTGTGTCAATTCTGCGTCGACGGCGTGGACCATATCGACTATAAGGATGTGACCTTATTGCGGCAGTATCTTTCGCCAAGTGCCCGCATTCTATCGCGCCGTAGGACGGGCACTTGTGCGAAGCATCAACGGATGCTGGCCGCGGCCATCAAGCGCGCTCGCCAGATCGCCCTATTGCCTTACACGGCGGAGCATGTCCGCCTGACGGGCAGTGGTGGCGCCGAATAATTCGGTGCCAGGCCCCGATGTGGGCTTATGGCAGACGGACGGGGGTATAGGAGGCGATCCTATGCCCTCGATTTTTAAATTGGTCCCTTTTGATTTCATTGAGGAGCCGCAATGGCCAAAAGAGTTGAGCAATCGCTGAGCCGCAAGCAGATATCTCGCCGAGAGAAGGAAGCCCGCCTTAACCAGGGGCTGATTATAGGCACGGCAGTGGTGCTGGGCTTGGTGCTGATTCTCATCGCTTGGGGGCTGATCGATCAGTTTGTGTTGCGGCCGCGCACCCCGGTCGTCATTGTCGCCGATCAAGAGGTTCCCTTAAGCAGATATCAGAAGCTGGTGCGTTATCGGCGTTGGGATTATCGCAATTACATCAACTATCTCGAAGGCCAAAAGATGCAAGCCTCTACCGCCGGCGAAGGGGCAAGCTTTCTCATCCAATATTACGATCAACAGATCCAACAGTTGGAAGCCCAATTGCGGACTTTGCCCACGCAGGTGGTCGAGGATCTGGTCGACGAGCAGATCGTCCGCCTGGCGGCCCAAGAGCGCGGCCTCTCGGTTTCGGATGAAGAAGTGCAGATTCGCATCGAGGAGCAATTCGGCTATTTGCGCAACCCGCCGACGCCTGAGCCCACGCCGATCACCGTCACCACTCCGATCTCCGAGACACAAATGCCTACCCCGACGCCGATGACAAAAGAAGCGTTCATCGAGCGCTCTAACCAATGGTTCTCTGCGATGCGTGAGGCCACCGGCTTTACGCGCGAGGACTTTGAAGAGCTGATCAGAAACGCCATCTTGCGCGAAAAGCTAGAGGAACAGCTCGTGGCCAATGTGCCGACCACAGCCGAGCAAATCCACGCTCGCCATATCCTGGTCGAGACGCGCGAAGAGGCCGAGGCGGTCAAACAGCGCCTGGAGGCGGGCGAGTCGTTCGAAGCGTTGGCGGCCGAGGTGTCCGTGGATACGAGCAATAAAGACAACGGCGGCGACTTGGGCTGGTTCGCGCGCGGGCGCATGGTGCCCGAATTTGAGGAGGCAGCCTTTGCGCTGGAGCCGGGCGAGATCAGCGATGTGGTGCAGACCAGCTTTGGCTTTCACATCATCAAGGTGGAAGAGCGCGACCCGAACCGCGAGCTGGATGCCTACGCTTTGGAAGAAGCCAAACAAAAGGCGATAGACGACTGGTTCGCCGCTCAACGTGAGACGCTCAAGGTCGAGCGCAACTGGAATAGCTCGATGGTGCCCGAGGATAAGGTTCAGCCACCAACCGGCCGCTAGCCCCGCGTAGCCAGTTCGCGGTAGATAGGTGGCTGCTCGACAAAACGGGAAGAAGCCGCTCAGGCGTTGATCTCGCGGCGAACGTCTAGCACATCGCGGACGCTTTGCAGCTTGTTGAGCAACGAGGAAAGTTGGCTCACGCCGTGCACACCGACCGTGATGCGGATGGTAGCCGTGGCGTCGCGGTTGGTGGTGACGTTGGCCGCACTCATGTTCAGGCCGAGATCGGCCACAGCCGAGGCAATGTCGCGCAGCAGACCGGGGCGATCAAAACCCTCGATGACCACCTGCACGGGATAGGCTTCTTCCGCCCTGCCCCAGGTCACGGGGATAAGGCGCTCGACATCTTGGAGGTGGACGATGTTGGGGCAGTCGGCGCGATGCACGGTGATTCCCTTGCCGCGTGTGGTGTACCCCACGATGGGGTCTCCGGGCACTGGCTTGCAACAATTCGCCAGGCGGGTTAGCAGATCACCGACGCCCATGACTTGAATATCCGAGACGGGCGTCTCGGGTATGGCCTTGAAGCGCAAGCGGTCGCTCTTTTCCGCCGATTCATCGATGCGTCGAGCGATCTGGGCCGGGTTGATGTCGCCATAGCCTATGGCCGCGAGAAAGTCTTGAACGTTGGTGTATTTGAACAGCGCGGCGATGTCGGGATAGGAATCCTGATCGAGGCCCAGCCGACGCATCTCGCGATCGAGGATTTCGCGTCCCTCGGCGATATTTTGCTCGCGCTCTTGCCTTCGAAACCACTGGCGAATCTTTTGGCGAGCGCGCTGGGTGGCCACGTAATTGAGCTGGGGGTTCAGCCAATCTCGACTTGGGCCTCCTTCCTTGACGGTCAGGATTTCGACCTGCTCGCCGTTCTTGAGCTGATAATCGAGGGGCACGAGACGACCATCGACCTTGGCCCCTCGACAGCGGTGTCCAATCTCGGTGTGGATCTCGTAGGCGAAATCGATGGGCGTCGCGCCTTTGGGCAGCTCGATAATATCTCCTTTGGGGGTAAAGACGTAGACGTGTTCGGCAAAAACATCGCTCTTGAGCGAATCGACGAACTGTTTGGCGTCTTCGACCTCCTCGCGCCAGGCCGAAGCCTGGCGTAGCCAATTCACCCTGGCCTCCAGGGTCTTGTCGCGTTTGTCCTCTCCCTCTTTATAGCGCCAGTGGGCGGCCACGCCGTACTCGGCTATCCGGTGCATCTCCTCGGTGCGGATCTGCACCTCCAGCGGTTTGCCGTCCAGGGCGACGACGGCGGTGTGCAACGATTGGTACATATTGTCTTTGGGCATGGCGATATAATCATCGAACTCGCCCGGGATGGGCCGCCATAAGGTATGGATAATGCCCAAGACATGGTAACATTCGCGCACCTGCTTGACGATGATGCGCACGCCGTGCACATCATAGATTTGGCCGAAATCGCGCGACTTTTCCTGCATCTTTTTATAGATGCTGTAAATATGCTTGGGCCGCCCGGAGATGCGCGCCTCGATGCCCTCCTGCTCCAGCCGTTGACGGATCACCTCGACGACCCGCTCCAAGTAGGCGGCACGCTCCGCCCGTCGCTCAGCCAACAGGTCAGCGATTTCGTGATACTTTTCGGGGTCCAGGTGGCGAAAGGCCAGGTCTTCAAGCTGCCATTTGAGCTGCCAGATACCAAGACGTTCCGCCAATGGGGCGAAAATGTCCAACGTCTCTTGCGCGGTGCGCACCCGCTTTTCCGGCGGCAAAAACTCGAGGGTGCGCATGTTGTGCAGGCGATCGGCCAACTTGATGATAACCACTCGGATATCATCGACCATGGCCAAGAACATCTTGCGCAGATTCTTGGCCTCCTCCTCGTCCAGGTCGGTCTGCTCGACCTTGCTTTTGAGCTTGGCCTGGCGCAGTTTGCTGACGCCGTCCACCAATTTGGCCACTTCGTCGCCGAAACGCTCGCGTATCTCTTCAAGAGGAGTATCGGTATCCTCGACGACATCGTGCAAAAGGCCGGCCACGATGGTAGGGGTATCCATATGCAATTCGGCGAGGATGCCGGCCACGGCCAGGGGATGCACGATGAACGGCTCTCCCGAGGCCCGACGCTGATCGCCATGTGCCTCCAGGGCGAAATGGATGGCATGACGAATCTGGTCGACGTCCTGGAGATGCAGAGCCTCGACCTGCTGGAGCAATGTATTACTATCTAGGATCTGTAGTTTGCCAACCATAGTTACGTATAGTATATACCCATCCAGTTTGAGAAGC
>JACIWY010000362.1 GCA_014360745.1 Chloroflexota bacterium | reverse complement strand
CGCTGTTGAGCAGGTTGATTTTGCCAACGAGTATCGCTATGTGCTGAGCGATCTTAGACGCTTTGCGCTTCTCGCCATGACCATGTTCGCCCTGCTGGTGATCCTGGCCTTGATTCTGGGGTAGACATTTCGTTCGACGTCGTATGAAACACCAAGTGCCGGGCGCCGACCCGTAGGTGGGTAAGTGCCCGGCACTTTGGGTGACAAGACAATTGGTGCACTTGGCCTTACAATGCTCGAGAGGGCTCGGTAGAAGGCCGTACGAACATTAGTCGCAAGAGCATACCCCTTAGCCGACGCCAAGCGCCTTGAACGCGCAACCCCTCCTCTTCGCTGATTTCAGCGCTGCTGTAGCGTGCTCGTAGATAGGCATTTTCCAGGACGCTCACCTCCGCTGCGGCAGCGCCGGCAAAATCGGCGCGTCGTTCCATCTCATGGGCCAGGGCACGCAGATATTCGCGGGGTGTCTGCCCGCCAAAAGGCGCCAGACCGGCCCAGCGGGCGCGGCGCACCAACTTGTCATAAGTTTGCCAAACCACCTCGCGGGGTGGAGTTTGGCGACGTCGGATGTAACGCGGCGGCCAGATGACGACAAAGAGCACGATCAGCAACAAGCCCACTCCCCATACCCATAATGGGGGAAGCGATCGTTTGGGGGCCTTTTCGAGAGGAGTAAGGCCGGAGGCGGATAGAGAGCCATAAAGAGAACCGCCGCGATCAAAGATATATTGGGTCGGCGTGGGTTCGAATTCTACCCAGCCCAGGCCAGGAAAGTAGACCTCTGCCCAGGCATGAGCGTTCTCCTCGCGCACCACCCAGGCGCCCAGCGTATGGTCGTACTGGCCCATGTTATAGCCCGAGGCATATCGCGCTGCTACCCCCACAGCACGTAACATAACCACCATGGCGGATGCCGAATAGTCGCAATAACCCCTTTGCGCTTCAAACAGAAAATAATCGACAAAATCTCTGTCTAGAGATGGCGGTTCGACATCCAGATCATAGATAAAACTGCGGATATAGCTTTCGATAGCTCTGGCCTTTTCATAACGAGTCTTGGCACCGGCCGCCGCGACCACTCGTTCGGCCTCCTGGCGCACACGATCCGGCAGGCTCCGGGGCAAGCTCAGGAAGCGCTGGCTGACCCAATCCGGATACGGCCCCTCAGCTTCCTGGAGTTGTTGTTCGGTGGGATTGGGGGCCATGGACACCACTGTGTACATATCTGTATTTACTTCGATGGCGGCCAGATCGCCTGGGCCCCTGGCGATGACCTGATAATCCGCATCTACGATCTTGATCGGTTCATTGACGGTAAACGCCAAGCCGGCGTTATCCTGTATGACCTCTATGGTCTGAGTAACCACATCGTGCGGATAGTTGACCTCCGTCCATGCTTCATCGGCTCTGACCCGGCGTGTGTCCCGATTGCCTACATCCCAACCATGGCCGGTATACTCGTCATACGTTCGCTCGCGCCAGTAGCGTTTGGTGATGAACACGGAGGGATCGACGCCGGAGAGCATCTCCAGTTCCTCGTCCAACGGGGGTGGGGGGTCGCTGGTTTGCACCAGCAGGACGACATCATCGCCCAAAGTGCCTTCGCCGCCGATGCGATGGGGCAACAAACCACGACCTTTTCCCGGTGTAGGCGAGGGCACCGGATTGCGCCCTGCAAAGGCTTTGTCCAGGTCTTTATAGAATTCCATGAGCTTGGGGCCAAAGTTATCCCAGAAAAGCCACACGGCGTCGGCATAGGTCATATAGGGGATAATGAGCGCCATGACCAAGACGACAATAGAGAGTGCGCCGCCGGCTACGGTAGCATCTCGACGCAGCTCCGGCGAAAAATCGAGATGTAGCCGCCGCCAGAAGCTCTCCATGCGCTGCACATTGGCGCGTACCAAGGTAAAAAGTGTGACGCCAAGGTAGAAATGAACATAGCTCATGCCGATATCGGTAAAGCTCACGTTGGCCACTACGGCAGCTCCCAAAGGCAAGAGAGCAATGAAAGCCTTGCGGCTACGCAAGAGGGCAAAGGCTGCATTAAAGACCAGTATCCAAGTGAGCAGTACTATGCCGATAAGTAGAAAGGTGACATCTCGGGTCTCGGTGCCCGTTTGTACTGCCTGAAACCAATTGGTGAGGTTATTAGCCATAGTGCTGCCGCGCTCCCACAAAATGCGGGCCGTGCGCTCGAAAGGCCAAGGCTGTAAGAGGGCCCAATTTCCGCGCACCATACGCGCCGCCCAACCCACGGCTCGTACCGAGTCATCCACGAGGATATCTAGGCCAGGCAAGATGTGGCCGGCGAACTGCAGGCTGTACTCTGTGCCCAGGATTAAGCTCAAGATCCAGGCCAACCAGCCGGGAGCTTTGGACTTGGCCAGCACGATGCCAGTCAGCATCGCCCACAACGCAGGCCAAATCAGGCGGTCTTTTTCGGGAAACCACGCCGTGGCCTGGACTACTAACGGGAGACAAAGCACGGCAGCCAATAACAGCAGGTAAAGGAACCAATCCGTTTCCTTCTCACGCGTTTCAGATGATGCATCGTATCGATATTGATAATGAGAGAGGCTCATGATACTTCTTCCCTCGTTTCGCCGACGGATACCCATTCTGCATCGGCGCCTGTGTCAACCATGATCACGCGCCCTGTGCCTAGCGTCTTGAAGGTGGGGCGTTGTTGACGTTTTTGGGTGATCAGTCGGAAACGAAAGTCTTTGGCGATAATGTGTCCGGCTACGCCGAGATCGGCGAGCGCGCCCACGATGCCGCGCATGTTACCGTTGCTACGGCTGGGGTCAAAGGAGTGGCCATCGAGCAACAAGCCGGTGGGATGGATGCCGTGACGGAGCAATTGGCTTACGCCCTCGATCCACTCCACATGGGTAGATGGCGTAATGACGACGGCGGACATCCCCCGGCCCATGAGCGGCTCGAACATGTCAAGCAACTGTTCCAAATGAATAGGCGCCGTCGCATAGGCTCCGGCCAGCACCCGTAGCAGATTCCAGAGCTGCTGGTGACCCTTTTGCGGCGGAACGATGACCGGTTCGCCGTTGTGCGTGACCAAACCTACGGCATGGTTATCGCGTAGCATCTGATCGGCCAGAGAGGCTGCCAAGGTGACCGCGTATTCTTCGGTGGATTCCAAGCCTTCGCCCACGTGGACGTCGCGATCCATGTCAAGGATGATCCAGAGGTCACCCGAGGGCTCCAGATCGAACTCCTTGACGAAAATCTCTTCTTGCTCGGGCGTTGAACGGCGTGCCGTAGAACGCCAGTGAATGCGATTCAGCGCATCGCCGGGAACATAGTGGCGCACCGACGAAGCGTTGGTGGTCAGATCCAGGCTGCGGGCGTTGGCCCGAGCAGAACCGCGCATCATGCCTCGAGGCTCGATGAGAGGTGGCAAAGCAGCAATAGGAGGATAGACCACAAAGGTCTCACTATAGTCATGGTGCAGCGTAACGTCGAACAATCCAAAGGGATCGCCCGTCGACACCTTCGCCGGGCCGAGGGTATAGACGCCGCGGCGTTCGCAAACGCCCTCGGTGGTCCAGCGTGTGGAATAACGCGCTCCCAAGCCGATGGCACGGCTGGCATGGTAACCGGGTAGGTCCGAATAGTCGTGCACTTCGGCCCATAACACGGGCACCCAAGCGTCGTTGTGCATCGTGAAGCGCTCCTCGATAACGTCGCCCACTTGGGCCCAGCCATAGCGACGTTGGCGCTGAAGCGACAGCCCCCCGCGCAGCTGCCGTGCCCACAAATAAGAGACGGCCAACACGCCCAGGAGGACAACCAGAGTAAACATAATCGCCGGAGCAGGGGAAAAGATTTGCAACAATAGCAACGCCCCAGCGACGATCAAGGGAATGCGGGAATTGAGCTTAATCGTCGTTCTTGCCATTTGGCCTCCTGAACGAAAGTATACCACATTTGTCCGATTTTCGCGAAAGCTTGGATGACATAAGCGAAAATAGACGGCAGTGGGCGTTTCGTTCTCCCCTTGGTGTCGAGGTGGCGCCGATAGGTATTGCAGCCCCCTTACACATCCGGAGCGACTGACGGCGACACAGCGCTCATTAGACGTGTTTTCAAAGGCCGTTCTTACAGAAAAGAGGCCGAGGAAGTTATATGCTATATATACTTTAGCAGCTTCTCTCTTGTCA
>JACIWY010000361.1 GCA_014360745.1 Chloroflexota bacterium | reverse complement strand
TGGTGTCTGGCTTTATCATCATCTGCACGGCGGCCACCCTGTTTGCGGTGGGGGTTCAAGTAGATAGCGCGCAGGAAGCGGCATTGGCCCTAGCCCCCCTGGCCGGCCGCTGGGCGGAGGTGCTTTTTGGCCTTGGGCTGCTAGGCGCGTCGCTGTTGGCCGCCTCGGTGTTGCCCCTGGCCACGACCTATGCGGTGTGCGAATCGTTCGGTTGGGAGCGCGGCCTCGACAAGCAGCGGCAGGAGGCGCCGATTTTCTATGGATTGTACGCCACCTTGCTCGTGGTCAGCACGCTGGTCGTGCTCATTCCAGGGCTGCCGCTCTTCCCCTTGATGTGGCTGTCGCAGGTAGCCAACTCTGTGCTCTTGCCGGCCGTGTTGGTGATGATGTTACGCTTGGCCAATGATAAGCGGATCATGAACGGATGGACGAACCGCCGCTGGGCAAATATCCTCGTGGCCATCCTGGCGGTGTTGGTCAGCCTGGCCACTTTGGCCCTTTTTATTCCGGCATGAGTCGGGCCAAATAAAGGGCGCGGACGTCCTCGTCTGCGCCCTTCGTAGGATGCCTATGAAAGCGCATCTCCGGCCGGCGGCCAGGGATCAAGGGTAGCTCCCGCCGGTTCTGGCCCGCGAGGGCGATGGGGCACATTCTCCGCCGGCGTGTACGTTATCCCTAAATGGGGAGTAGGCACCACTCGATGCGCTTGATGGCGCGAATCCATGGCCGCAGCCAGGATGCCCGTGGTCAGCAAGGTGCGCTCGACGGGATAGGTGGGCTTGCCGGTGAGGAACATCTCCTCGATGTTCAGGCTCAGATAAGAGAAATGCGCATGCGCGTTGCCGCCCTGGAGTTTGAACTCGCAAGCCTGAATGTTTCCTCCCGCCAGGCCGGCGAAGGCAAAGGATTGGGCATAGCCGTTGAGCATCAACACCGCCGCCTGTAGGCCATCGACATAGTGAACGATGAAGGCCCACGGCTCGGGCGCCAATCTGGGCGCATCCGCCCAGGACCCCTCTCGTTCCAGAATGGCCTCGCCCGCCGCCTGAGCCAGCGCGGCATGGGCGGGGTGGGCGCCCAACCAACGCCATACCGCTTCCCCCTTCAAGCACTGCACGGCAGCCACGCCCGTTTCGCCGCCTTGTCGACGCTCGACCATGCACTGCAAGGTTTCCAGCGCGTGAAAGCCGTACGATTCGAGCGGGCCATAGCCCAGGGCCACGGCGGCCTCAAGGGGTGTGTCCAGGGGATATTCGAGAAAAGGCCGGCGCCAGCATACCGGCAGCGAGGAGCCGGCCATGAAAGGCAGGCCCAGCGCGAGCGCGCGTTCGTACATCCACTGCGCGTCGAGCCAATTGTAGGCCAAATGCTTGTCGTTGAACACCGGGATGGCGCGTTTGGCCGTGCTCAACACGCCGGTTACCTGCTCGAACAAGTGGCGCCGGGGATAAAGCTTCTGGCCTTTTTCGTTCAGCGGATATTCGCCATGTTCGCCGATGATCAGCACGCCGTCTACGGCCAGCTCCTCGCCGCCCAAGGTGAGCGCGCGCAAAATGCTGGGGTAGATCGGCACGCCGAATTGGCGGGCTGTCTCCACACCGATATCGGTGGGATTTACCTGATCCAGGTACATCGAGGCGATCTCGACCCGGGGCATCCTCATGCCCTCGTCGGTGGGAAAGGCGCGCAGGAATTTGCCCACAATGACGTCGGCGTGAGAGCGCGGTCGATATTCGGTGACGATGGCGGCGATCTTGGGTTTAGTCATGTTGACCACTCCTGAGGTGCCGGGCGCTCGATAAGGTTATCTTGTGTATTGTTGGGTGGCGTCAAAGAAGGGCTGATAATCCCAGTGCGTGGGGATGCCCTTGCCCATAGCCCCTTGAATAAAGAGGCGTTCCTGCTGGGCCACGATTTCGCGCGCCTCGATGGCTACGGGGTCCCACCCGTCGTGGGCTCTGGCGGCCAGCTTCGCCTCGACGGCGGATAGCTCCGCTTGGCCGGCCAGGTTGTGCCACTCGCCCGGGTCGGCTTCGAGATCGAAAAGTAGCGGCTCCTCGGTGTGCACGGCCACGTATTTATAGCGGCCTTGACGCACGGCCCGCCAAGGATGGATGGCCCCCGCCGAGGTGAAATCGACGATGGCCGTTCTGCCCGAAACTTCAGCTCCCCCATCTTGGCCGAGGTTTTGGGCAAGATCTTTCCATTGCGAATCGTCACCCTGGATGAGCGCGAACAGGCTCTGGCCATCGAGAGATTCCCAAGGCTGTTTCTCTAAACCCACCATGTCCAATATCGTGGGGTAGAGATCCACCAGTGAGGTGGCCTGGGTCACCCGCCGGCCCTCGGGGTAGTGCCCGGGCCAGGAGATGATCAGCGGCACCCGCGCCGACCACTCATAGTAGGAGCGTTTGAACCAGAGCCCATGCTCGCCGACCATGTCGCCGTGATCGGCGGTAAAGAGGACGATCGTATCCTCGGCCAAATCGTGGCGTTCTAGCGTCTTGAGCAGCTCGCCCACGCGCGCGTCCAGGTAGCTGGTCATGGCGTAATAGCCACGGCGCGAGCGACGCACGTCGTCCTCGGTCAGCGTGATCCGATCCAAGCCCAGATACTCGATCAACCAGCGGTCGCTGGCTGGTATCGGGGCCGAGGGATCGGGCGCCTGGCGGGGCATGTCGATCTCGATGCCTTCGTAGAGATTCCACCATTCCTCTGTGATCAAAGGGGGGTCGTGAGGATGGGTATAAGAGACGCAGAGGAAAAAGGGGCGCGCAAATTTCCGCTGGCGTTTTTGTTCGCCGTAGGCGCGCAATTGCTCCAAGGCGTGGAAATGGACCTCCTCGTCATAATCGAGCTGTTTGGTCCAGGGCACGGGCCCGGCCTTTTTCAGCCAACTCACCATGCCGATGTTAGACGGGATGGGCGCCGACCAGTTCTTGGTCCATTTAAAGGCCGAGGGGTAGATGTCGGTCGTCAGGCGCCGTTCGTAGCCATGAAGCTGGTCGGGCCCCACAAAGTGTTGCTTGCCGGAGGAGAGCACCTCATATCCGGCATGGCGCAGGTGGTGCAAAAAGGTCGGGATGTCAGCCGGGAAGAGGGTGCCGTTGTCAAAATTTTGCAATCGCGCGGCCAGCCGGCCCGAGTACATCGAGGCGCGGGAGGGGGCGCAGATGGGGCAATTGCAGTAGTTGTTCACAAAGGTGACGCCCTGTTGGGCCAGGCGATCGAGATGGGGGCTCTGCACCGTCGGGTTGCCGTAACAGGACAGTGCCGGCGCCGCTAGTTGGTCGGCCATGATAAAGAGGATATTGGGTCGCTCGACAGACACCGCTGCTCCTTCCATTGTATAAGATCGAGACCAAGATCGGCGCCTACCATAGCACCGGCGGGGAGGGAGTGTCAAGGCAACCGATCGTTCACTCGCCCGCTTCTCGTTCGCCCGAGGGCAAACTCGCCGCCGAAATCATGATGACCGCCCCGCATCGCGGGCAGATCATGGGTTGTTCCCCTGCTGTCGCGCCTTTCTCTCGTTCTTGAGGGATCAGCTTGGCGCCGCAAGGGCATACAAAGCCGTGCAAGCGCGCCGGGTTGCCATAGACCAGGCCGTATGCCGGCACGTCCTGGGTCACCACTGCCCCGGCGCCCACCATCGCCCAGCGGCCGATGGTCACCCCGCAGACGATAGTGGCATTGGCGCCGATGGAGGCCCCCATGCACACCCGCGTCGGGGTAATGGTCCAATCCTGGGCACGTTTCAGGCTGCCGTCCACATTGATAGCCCGTGGTTGTCTGTCATTGGTAAAAACGCAGTGCGGCCCACAGAACACGCCGTCTTCCAACGTGACCCCCTCATAGACCGACACATAGTTCTGAATCTTGACCCGATTGCCGATCTGCACGCGGGCATCGATGTACACCCCTTTGCCCAGGATGCAATGCTCGCCGAGCACCGCCCCCTCGCGTATTTGGCAATGTTGCCAGATCTGGGTCTTGGCGCCGATGGTGGCATCGGGCGATACGTTGGCCGTGGGATGCACAAAGTAGTGTCGGGGCATGGTCGCTTCTCTCCAGGTTGGAATCTGCCTGCGATTCTAGACCGTCTGCGCCGGGTTGACAATCCGGCACGATTCTGCTATACTCCTTATATACCTATGGGGGGTATATCTATCCAGGTAGGAGCGAAATGACAGCGCAGGATAACGTCAAGCC
>JACIWY010000360.1 GCA_014360745.1 Chloroflexota bacterium | reverse complement strand
GGCGAGCCGGTGTAATAGTGGATGTAGCGCATGGAGCAGCCCAGCGCATCATAGAACTCGGTCACGGTCTGATCGCGCCAGGGCGGCGAGAGGCGCTTGAACTGCTTGTGCCAATCGAACCAGGGCTCCATGCGCGGCTGCCAGAGGACATGGGGCACGGGCTGGCCGGCAAAGATGCGAAGGGTCATCTCGCGGAAGGTCATGGGCTCTCGGAGCTGTTCGGTCATGTTTGAACCTCGGGCTGCACGATCTCGGCGATGTAGCTGTTCATTGGTCGCATCCTTGGCGTCTCGTCAAGGGCGGGCAACCTCATCGATGGCCCGTTCACTCACGGGTGACCGATGAGTTGCTCGCTCGAGACGGTCGGGCACCAGAACTTTTCGATGTAGGCGATGACCAGGCCGACACCCGCCCAGTGATCCACGTAGGGCGGTCGGGCCGGGTTGTACATGGCATCGGTCAGGTCGCGCACCAGGGCGATGTCCACGCCCCAGCGCACCATCTGCTTGATGGCAAAAGAGCGGTTAAGGATGCACATGTTAGTATGCACCCCCATGATCAAGACCTGCTCGATCCCTTGCGCGCGCAGATAGCTGTAAATTTGTCGCCCATCGTCCGAGATGACGTCGTGCTGCGCGTCGATGTCCAAGGCCGGGTGCTGGCGGCTCCAGACGCGCCGGGGGACCTCGGTCGGATCGGAGGCGGCGGTGTCTGAGCCGTGGTCGCTGGTGTCGACCGGCAGGGGCGGCTCTTCGTGAGGCAAGTCGGGCGGCGGTTCGACGGGGGGCACGGACAGGATGCGTTCCCGCGCCGGATGGCCCGCGTAAAAGGACATGGTTTCAGAGGGAGCGTGGATGATCCGCACGCCGCGGTCGCGGGCCGCGTGTAGGACGGCGTTCATACGCGGGACCATGGCCGCGACGCGTTCGGCGGCGCCGCGGCTCCAATGGGCATCCCACATGTCACAGATGATAATGGCCGCTCGGTCGGGAGGAAGCCGCCGTTCGATCGTGTGGCGCTCCCAGGTGTTGTGTCCGCCGGCGTCCTGGATCAGCCGCTGACGGCGCAGCGTGAGGACAAGTTCATCCGCCATGGCTACCTCCTCATTCTTGTAGGCGCGTTTGGGCCAGGATCGTCTCGGCCACCTCCATCGTCTTGACCGCATCGGCGAAGCACGATTCGGGCTGACGCCCGGCTTTGACGGCATCGATGAATTGGCGATTCTTGGCCTGAAAGCCGCCAAAGATATAAAGCTCGTCGCCCCCGGCAACCTCGCGGGTATCGAACGTCGTACCGACAGTGTCGCCGTCGGCGTAAAGATGGCCCATGCCCTCCAACTCGGCTTCCGCACAAATGCCCGGGGCGTGCATTTCGATGTCGAAAATGCGTCGCCCGCTGCTCCAACTGTTGAGCAGGACGCCGGTGGCGCCGTTATCGAAGGTCAACAGGGCGGCGAAAAAATTGAGATCATGTACGCCGACGCGGCGACCGATGCTCTGCACGCCGACGACCTCGCCGCCGCACATCCAACGTAGAGTGTCGATGGCATGTACCCCGTCGCCCATCATATGACCGTAAGCGCTGACATCGGCGGCGGGCTGACATTTGTAAAAGCGGCATACGGCATGGGTGATGGGCCCGCGCTCCAAACACTTGGCGCGCAGTAAGACAGCCAGAGGGCAGGCGCGGCGCTGGAAGCTGACTTGGGTGATGCAGCCGTGAAGCTGCGCCAGATAGGCCAGGCTCTGGGCGTGGTGTAGGGTGAGGCCCATCGGTTTCTCGATGCATAGGTTGAGCCCCTGTTGCAGACACCAGACCCAGATATCGTAAAAGATATGGGGCGGCCCGATGGCGTACACGGCATCGGGGGCCACTTCCTTCACCATCCGCTGATAATCGTGATAGCGGCGG
Source organism: Chloroflexota bacterium (assembly GCA_014360745.1). GTDB lineage: Bacteria > Chloroflexota > Anaerolineae > UBA1429 > UBA1429 > JACIWY01. The sequence continues at coordinate 2,351 of JACIWY010000360.1, read as the reverse complement.
CTAACGCCGTATTTGTCGGCCGTAGCGTTCAATCGCCGCGGGTCGAGGTCGGCGATGGCGACGATCTCGACATCGTCAAAAGAGGCCAACGAAGGATAGTGGACATGATTGGCCATGCTTCCCGCGCCGATCATGGCCACGCGAACTTGGGCGAGCTCGGACATGGGCGACCTCCGTTCAGAGGGTAAAGAGGGATCGGGCGAAGGCCATATCCTCGGCGATAAGCCGATCCACGGATCGTTCGTCGCTGTATTCAGCGGTGAGGCAGACGATGCCCGCATAATCGCGCCGTAGCAGCTCATCGGCCACCCAGCGCCAAGAGGCGAACCCGTGGCGCCCACTGGTCCAATAGATTTCCCATTCGGCCTCCTCGGCCTCGGGGCCGTTAGCACGTCGGCGGATGGCGTTCTTGAGGTTGACCATGCACAAATAGGGCCAGACCAGATCCAACGCCAAGTCGGGGGCGCAGCCTTCCAAGGCCTCATGGGCGGCATCCCAGACGGCGGCGACCTGATGGGGATCGTAGCCTTCGAGCAAACGGCGCAGCCCCAGGGCATTGGGCACAAAGCGGTTGCAATGATTCTGCACACCCAAAGTGACGTGATACTTTTCCAACAAGGGCAGGAGGGCGTCGTATTCGCGGCGAAAACGGGCTTCAGCCTCCAAGTAGCCTTCTTCAGGGGCGATGCGGGCCATCACGCGGATGATGGGCACGCCGGCCTCGGCGCAGGCGGCGATGGTGGCCTCGTCGGTAGGGCCAGCGATGCTCAATATCTTGACGCCGTACCCGTCAAGGATGCGCGCCGCCTCCGGCAAGCCGCGCGAGACCTTTTCCGGCGGCACCTGGTAGCCGGGGCGCACGGGCAGCTCGATGCCGGCAAAGCCCAGGCGGGCGACCATTTCGCCCAGCCATTCCAACGGCTGGGTGCGCCATGGTTTGGTAAAAACGGAAAAAGTGATCTCGGCCATGGGAAGCTCCTTTGCTCAACGTAACGTTTGCGTTTTCCAGCAACTTGAGTGCTGGACACCTGGCAAGACAGCGACTTTGGGCCCTCGGTATAACCCCATATTTCATGACTCGTAGGTGATGGCGGGGGCGGGAAGTTGGCGAGGGATTTCGGCCAAGCGGTAGCCAAACCCAGCCCCCTTGATCGTGGTAAGATCGACCACGCCGTCGCGACGACGATAGAGGCCGGGATGGACCGCCGCCTCGGGCCGCGAGGCTTCGGGGTAAAATTGCATGGCGTTGGTCTCTACCCCCATGATGGTGCCGGCGTGGGCGGCGAGGAGCACATGGGGGATCTGGGCGAGCATGGGGTTGGTCAGGTCTTGCACCATGAGGGTCATGCCATGGGCCTTGGCCCAACAGAGAGTAAGCAGGGCCCCGGTCTGGGTTTTGCACGTTTTCAGGGCGACCCCGCTCCAGCCCAACTCGCGGCCCAGGCGCACCAGTTGCCAGTCGTGGGCGCTTTCGTCCATGAAGAGCGGTTTGCGCGCCGAGACGCTATGCACGTCGATGCGATGCGCCTCCAGATCGTAGGGGAAGGGTTGTTCGACATATAGGATCATGCCATAGAGGCGCGGGTGTTCGCGCAACAGGCGATCGAGGATGTCGTTCACATAGGCGGGATCGGTGACGGTGCAATTGAAATCGGCCGTCAGCCAATCGACGCCGCCTTCGACGGCGATCCGCCCTACCTCGATAAGGCGCCGATAGTCCCAATCGGCGTCGTTGCCGCGCAGCTTGACCTTTAGACACTTGAGCCCATCGCGGGCGATCCACTCGGTGAGGGTCACCGGGTAGCCATCGTCGGGCTCGGCGCCGGTGCGTTCCTCGTCGCGCAACAGGTCTAACCCGCCCACCAGATGCCAGGCAGGGAGGCGATCTGGGCGCGGGAAGACCAGGTAATCGGCGGGGTAGCGTCCGCCGAAATGGACCTCGCTGCCCGCCGCGGGCTCCAGATAATCGGCCAGGTCGCGGGTCATGAATTGGGCGTTGTAGGTTTCATAAGTTGGCAGGTCGAGCAATATACCGTAGGCATCGTGCAGGGCGAGGTCAAAGACCGAACAGCAGACCAATGCCGCCAGCCAAGGCATGGGCTCCGGGGTTTCGATCCTCCGGTTGAACTCGGCCAGCAAGCCCGGCAGGATCGTCCGCTGAAAGTCATAGCCTATCTCCATAGGATGACCCCAGAGGGGCAAGGAGGCCCACGCCCGGGCCAAAGTGACGGTGAACTCGCGCAGCGCTCGGTGACGCTGTTCATAGCTCAACGCACTGGGCCACACCCATTGCACGCTCAAGGGGGTTTCGCCCCACCCCTGGGCCACGCGCCCTCGACGGTCCGTCACCG
>JACIWY010000036.1 GCA_014360745.1 Chloroflexota bacterium | reverse complement strand
CGACCAGCAACGTTGGGATACTGTGGGGGCTTACGGAAACCCTTTGGGCTTGACGCCTAACCTGGACCGCATGGCCCAGGAAGGAGTGCGCTTCGACTTGGCCTTCACCGCCCAACCGGTGTGCGGGCCGGCGCGCTGTTTGTTGCAGACCGGCATGTACCCGACGGTTCACGGCTGTTTCCGCAACGGTATTCCTTTGCCGGAGGACGCCACGACGCTGGCCCATCGTTTGAAAGCGGTCGGCTATGAGGTGGGGTATATCGGCAAATGGCACCTCGGGGGCACCCGTGATCAGCCGGTGCCCAAGGAGCGACGCGGCGGCTACAGCGACTATTGGCTCGCCGCCGACCTACTAGAGTTTACCTCCCATCCTTACGACGGCGGCTATTTTGACGCCGACAACCATTTCGTGCCCTTTGAAGGATACCGTGTGGACTCGCAGACGGACCACGCCATCGAATACCTGCGCACTCGCGATGGCCATGCGCCTTTCTTTCTCTTTTTATCCTACTTGGAGCCCCACCATCAGAACGACTACAACCGTTACGTGGCACCCAGAGGATACGCCGAGCGCTATGCCAACTACGATCCGCCGAAAGACCTGGTGGGGCAAGAGGGCGACTGGAGAGAGAATCTGCCCGACTATTACGGCATCTGCGCCAGCCTGGACGAGAACCTGGGGCGCCTTCGCGCCGAATTGGAGCGCCTGGGCCTGGCCGAGAACACCGTGATTTTGTTCACCAGCGACCATGGCAGTCACTTTCGTACGCGCAACGCGGAATACAAACGTTCGTGCCATGAGGCATCCATTCGCATTCCCCTGGTCGCCTGGGGCCCGGGTTTCAAGGGCGACAAGGTGGTGGACGAGCTGGTCAGCCTGATCGATGTACCCCCCACGCTGCTCGAAGTGGCCGGCATCGAGCCGCCCCGTGAATTTCATGGGCACAGCTTGATGCCGCTGGTGCGCGGGGAAAAGGTCAATTGGCCCCAGGAGGTGTTTGTGCAGATCAGCGAAGCCCAAGTAGGCCGTGCGCTGCGCACCAAGCGTTGGAAATACGGTGTCGATGCGCCGGATCGAGACGGACGCCGCGACCCGGATAGCCCCGTTTATGTGGAACAGTATCTCTATGACCTAGAGGCCGATCCACACGAGCGGAACAACCTGGTGGGCGATCCGCGTTACCGCCAGGTTGCCGATGAACTGGCCGAGCGCTTGGTGCGACGTATGGTTGCCGCTGGCGAGGAAGCCCCGACCATCGTGAAACGCTGAGCGTTACTGGTGCTAGCCGGCCACCCAACGGGCGTAGCCGGCGAGGATGGCCAGCCCGGCGATGCCCACCAGGAGGTGCTCGACGATGACGTGGGTTTTGAGCTCGTCGGCCAGGTACTCGTGAACCAAGCCGGTGAGTAGATAGAAGGCCAACAACAACGCCCCCCCGCCGATGCGGCTCGGCAAGAGATAATAGTTCAGCGCCCATGTGAGCTCGCCCATCATCAGGCCTAGCAGCAGGGCGTAGAGCCAGATACGCCCCAATTGGCCGGTGCTCTCGCGCAATCGTTCTAATGCTAGGCCAGACGCCACAAGGGAAACGCCGCTGGCCGAGAGCAAGCTGCGCGTGCGCGTGCCGTACAAGGCCACGAAAAGCACGGCGGCGGAGGCATATGTCGAGACTTGGAGGACGATCTGCGTCGCGCTGTATGGGGAAGAGGGCACTCGAGCCTGAAGTTGCATAATCAGCGCGACGACCGCCGTCGTGGTTGTGGCCATAAGCACTTGATATTCCCAAGTGGGCAGACGCTGCATGAGCACCATGCCCGAAAGCGCCAGTGCTGTGGGCAGCGGGCAGAAGGTCACCGAGCGCGGAAGGGCGATGGGTTTCGGTTGGCGGGCGCGGGCGATAGCCTCTGCTCCGCTGGCGACGAGCCCGGCCAATACGACGGCAAACTGGGCTCCGGGAGTCAACCGCAAGGCGATCTCGGAGCCCAACACCACAAAGCTGAGTTCATAGGATGCCAAGGGCACAATCAAGGAAAGGATCATGCCCAACATGAGCAGGCTCAATAGAGCGCCTAGGCGGTTTTCTGCGGCCATGCCGTTCGTCTCGATGGGATTGGAACAGTGCAATCCTAATGTGAAACGCAGATCTTTTCAAGTTTGCGCACCTGCCGTCCCGATGCTGCAGTGCCTTGTTCCCCCTCTGGCTTTGGGTTACAATCCTCCCGCATAACGACGCGCAAGCCACACCTTCCATCCTTTTTGAGGAGAGAAACGATGCCTGCTGAATTGAGGTTTGGCATTATCGGCTGCGGCGAGATCGCCGTGCAAACTTGCGCCGGCATCAGCGCGGCGCCCAACGCCACGGTAGCCATGCTCATGGACCCGCGCCCCGAAGTGCTGGCCGACCTTGCCGAGTTTTACGGGGTGCCCACCACTACCCAAGCTGAGGAGGTATTTTCCAATCCCGACATAGATGCCGTCTATATCGCCACCCCGCATGATCTGCACGCGCCTTTGGGCATCCAAGCCGCCCGGGCAGGGAAACATGTCTTGGTGGAAAAACCGATTGCCACGAACCTCAAGGATGCCGATACCCTGATCGAGACCTGCCGAGCCACCGGCGTCAAGTTGGGCGTAGCCTACCTAGCCCAGGTGGACGCCGGGGCAGCCCAAGCCAGGGATTACATCCACGCGGGGCTGCTGGGCGACCTCATCGCCGTGCGCATGACCGCGCTGGCGCACAAGCCGGATTACTACTGGCAAGGTGGGTACACGCGGCGGGTTGCCACTACCTGGCGCCAATCCAAAGCGCGCGCTGGGGGCGGCATTCTGATCATGAACCTGGTGCATGATTTGAACACCGTCCGCTGGGTCACCGGTCTGGAGGTGCAGCGCGTCTATGCCGAATACGATACGCTGGCCACGCCGGTGGAAGTGGAGGATACCCTGGGCGCCGTCTTGCGTTACACCAACGGCGCCATTGGCGTGATCCAGGCGGGCTCGGCTATGCCCGGCGGCGCCCATAAAGACGCCCGTGGGCCGCGCATTTACGGCACCAAAGGGCAGATCATCCTCGGCGATCCGCCGCTGATCTATCGTACCGAGGCGCCGGAGGGCAGCGCGCCTAATACCTGGAGCGAGCTCCGCTACTCCGGCCCCAAAGGCGACCGCGCCGAGATGATACGGCGCTTTGCCGAGGCGGTGCTCAATGGCCAGGAACCCCCGGCGACGGGCGAAGACGGGCGCAAAGCCTTGGAGATCATCGTCGCCGCCTATCGTTCGGGCGAGATGGGCCGGCCAGTGGAGTTGCCGCTAGAAACGTGACGCCAAGCTAATTGGTCTTGAGCAAGATTGCGCTCCTATGAAGCGCGTGCAGGAAACAATTTGACATATCGCGTAATATAATGGTAAGATTCAATCCCACAAGGCGCGTCTTAATAAAATAGAGGGTTCACACATGGTTGACACCCCCTGTGTGTCCTGATAGACCGAAGTTCCGAACCGCAAGTCTCAGATTTTTACACAAGGAAGGGAAGTGCCGATGAAATCACTATTCCTCGTCAATCGCCGCAAGTTTCTCAAGCTCGCTGCTGCCGGTATGGGGGCCGCGGTTCTGGCAGCCTGTGCACCACCGACGCCGACCCCTGCTCCGACTCAGCCTCCAGCTCAGCAGCCGACTCAACCCCCTGCTCAGCAACCGACGGAGGCGCCCAAACCCATCGCGCAGCAGCCCGTCGAGCTACGCATGCACGTACGCACTGCTGCCGAAGGCACCAAGACAGAAATGGGCATCGAGGCGTTCCAGAACTACAATCCGGGGATCACGGTCAAGTTGGAGACGTTCCCCGGCGATCAGTATGCCGACAAGCTGCTCACCTTGGCTGCAGGCGGCATTCTCGGTGATGTGGCTTTCACTCACGTGGGCTTTTACCATGCTATGGCCGATGCCGGCTTCTGGGCGGAGCTCGACCCGCTCATCGACGCGCACAATTACGATATGAGCCAATATTTCGAGACGGGTCTCGAACACATTCGCTGGAATGGCAAGCTCTACGCGCTTCCTTACAAGGGACACTCGGGTCCCTCGCTCATCTGGTACAACAAGGATATGCTTGCCGCCGAAGGAATCACTGACCCCAAGCCCCAGAGCTACGAGGAACTGATCGAGCTGGCGCTCAAGTTCACAAAGGACAAAGACGGCGACGGCAAAACCGACCAGTGGGGCTATCTTTACGCCGGCCACCACGGGTGGGTCGTCACCGGTCACCTCCGCGCCTGGGGCACCGACCCGGTTCAGCCGGTCTTTGGCGCCACGGAAGCCTTGATCAACAGCGAGAAAGCCATGGCCGCGTTGACGCTTTTGCACGAATTGATCCATAAGCACAAGGTCACCCCCTTGCCCGGCAGCCTGGACGCCAACCAGGTGTTTACTTCGGGGGCCGCGGCCATGCGCAATGGTTTCCTGACCATGTCAGGCGATCAGAAGGCCATCGGCGACCGCTTTACCCAGGATTTTGCTCCTATGCCCAGGGGGCCGGCGGGCTCGCTGCCTGGCTTCTATAATCACGACCAGATGGCCATGAACGCCAAGACCAAATATCTGGAGGAGAGCTGGAAGCTGCTAACTTATTTCTGCGGCAAGGAGCACGGCATTCGCCTGGGCCTGCCGGAAGGAGGTGGTGCCACCTCGTGCGGTATGCGCCGCGATGTTTATGGCGACCCCGAGTTCCGCAAGGCAGTGCCCGTTATAGCCCTCGTCGCCGAGCAACTCGAGGAGCTCAAGACACACTGGTACGCGGCCAACCTGCAAACCTTCAAGGTTTGGAACGCCATCGGCCAGGCGCTGGACAAGATCATGCTCAATCCTACACCGCCGACCAAGGCCGACTTTGACGAAGCCAATGACGCGGTGCAGAATGTTTTGGACGAACCGCGCATCTAGTGCTCATACACTGACGCGCTTGTTTGACAGGTTCGATCCCGAGAGGATATCTCATCTATACGCAGCGCCCCGCGACCGATCGTCGGGTTGGGTGTCGCCTGACGATGGAACCGTTTACAGTGCGCGACGTGTCACTTAGGCACCAAGTGGAGAGCGACGTATCCCCCCATGCCAGGGGATACGTCGCTCTCAAGGAGAAAAGACTCGCCCATGTCTGTCCAAGTTTCAACCGTTCAGAGCCCCAGGCGCTCACGTTGGACGCGGCGCGCTATCGGAGAGGCCCTGGAAGGATATGCCTTCATCATGCCCTGGATCATCGGTTTTCTCGTGTTGACTCTCGGGCCGATGTTGGCCTCGCTCTATTTCAGTTTCACCCATTACAGCATCATCCGCCCGCCTCGCTTTACGGGTCTGGAGAACTACATCCGCGCTTTCAGCGGCAAGGATCGGCTCTTTTATGGATCGTTGCTGCGCACAGCGCGTTTCGCCCTTTATTATGTGCCTTTGGGGGTAGCCATTTCGTTGCTGCTGGCGGTAATGCTCGATCGCAAGCTCATCGGCACGACAATCTACCGAACACTCTTTTTCCTGCCTACTCTTACCCCGGCGGCTGCCTCTTCTTTGCTCTGGAGCTGGCTTTTGAACCCAGAAGTAGGACCGATCAATTACCTGCTCTACCGCCTGGGCATCGAAGCGCCACGCTGGCTGGCTAGCCCCGAATGGGCCCTGCCCACCATCGTCATGATCGCCATCTGGGGCACGGTGGGTGGCAGCCGCATGATTATCTTTTTAGCTGGGTTGCAAGGGGTACCGGAGGAGCTCTACGATGCAGCCAGCATCGATGGCGCCAATAGCTGGCAACGCTTTCGCCATGTGACCTTGCCGATGATCTCGCCGGTTGTTTTCTTTAATTTAGTACTAAGTGCTATTGCAGCATTTCGCGTCTTTACTTTTGCTTTCATGACCACAGGTGGCGGTCCTGCGTATGCCACATGGTTTTATATGTTACATCTATACAATACAGCCTTTAGATCATTATTCATGGGATATGCATCTGCTCTAGCGTGGGTACTTTTTATTATTGTATTTATTTTTACAGTTATCCAATTTCGCCTGTCTGGACGTTGGGTCTTTTATTCAGGCGAGACACAGGCGCGGGAGGCATAAGATGGCCCAAACCAGAACAGCGGCTATCGGCACGCACGAAATTTCCTTAGAATGTACTCGATCCACTTTGCGTTTAGGACGGGTATTGCTTTATCTGGCGGTGATCCTCCTGGCGGCCGGTTTTTTCGCGCCCTTTTTCTGGACCATCACCACCTCTCTGAAATCACCCGACGAAGTATTTGTCTTTCCGCCACAGGTTTTTCCCAAACAGATCCGGTTCAGCAACTATCCTGAGGTGTTTGCCAGGGTGCCCTTTGGCCTCTTTTATCGCAACACTATCTTGGTGACGATACTGGCCACATTGGGGACTGTTCTGTCCACTACGTTAGTAGCATTTGGCTTCGCCAGAAGAAGATTTCCTTTGCGTAACCAACTTTTCTTCTTGCTCTTGAGTACTATGATGCTTCCCGGAGAGGTAACTCTGATCCCTCAATTCCTACTTTTTAAAAGCTTTGGTTGGCTCGATACCCTCTATCCCTTAATCGTGCCTTCTTATCTTGGCATCGGTGCATTCAACATCTTTCTTATGCGCCAGTTCTTTATGACCATTCCTATGGACTTTGATGAAGCGGCGATGCTCGATGGCGCCTCTTCTTTGCGCATTCTCTTTGTCGTACTGTTGCCCTTGATCCAGCCGGCTCTCATCACCATTTCGATCCTCTCCTTCTTGGGCCACTGGAACGACTTTTTCACGCCTCTGATCTATCTCAACACGACGGAGAAAATGACCCTTAGCGTAGGGCTGCGCTGGTTCCAGACCTCATTCGCCTATTCGGGCGGCGATGTGGGCGAACCCAAAGAGCAATTGCTCATGGCCGCTTCACTAATGACCGCTTTGCCCTGCGTTATCCTGTTCTTTGTCGCCCAGCGCTATTTCGTCCAGGGTGTAGTGATGTCGGGCATCAAGGCCTGAATCGATGTCGTTTTGCAGTCGGGGTGACGCGCTCGCGAGCGCGTCACACTTTTGCTATAATCGAGGCGTCCCGAGGAATAGAACACGATCGGCGTCGAGATTAAGGAGGATTTTATGCCGGCAAAGGAAATGCGCGGAGTTTACCCCATCCTGATCACCCCCTTCGACGAGCAGTCGCGCATCGATGTGGAGAGCCTGCAGAGCCTGGTCGATTTCCTGATCGATAACGGCGTGCACGGCATCGGCGTGGCGTTGGGCAGCGAGGTATTCAAATTCACCGACGAGGAGCGCTTGTTGGTGACCCGCACCGTGGTGAACCAGGCCGCAGGGCGCGTGCCGGTGGTGATCAACACCGGCGGGAATTCGACCATGCAGGCCATCTTTTACAGCCGCATGGCCCAGGAAAACGGGGCCGATGCCTTGATGGTTATGCCCCCTTCCTTTATCCCCGTGGGGGGCACAGAGACCAAAGAGTACTTTAAGGCCATCTCCGACGCGGTGAACATCCCCATCTTTATCCAAGACACCACCAGCCCCCATGTTCCGGCCGATTTGGCCATACAAATAGCCCGCGAGAGCGAACACGTGCGCTATATCAAGGTAGAAAGCCTGCCCACGCCGGTGATGGTCTACGAGACGGCGCAAAAAGCGAGCGGCATACTGACCGTCTTTGGCGGCGCGGGGGGCAACTATTTTGTAGAAGAGATGCGGCGCGGCTCGGTGGGCACCATGCCGTTCTGCAGCCAGCCCGAGGCCTTTGTCGAGGTCTGGAACCGTTACTGGGCCGGAGACGAGCGCGGCGCTTTGGACGTGTTCTATCGGCGCATCCTGCCGGTGAACCGCTTGGGCAGCGCCGGTCGTGCGGGCTGCTACTATCATGTGCACAAGGAGATCCTGCGTCGCAGGGGCGTCATCCGCACGGCCATCGTGCGCGGCCCCATTGCCCCGCTGGACGACATCCTGCAACGCGAGTTGCAGGCGTTGATCGATGAGCTGTATCCGGCATAATTTGGAAAGGATTGGGTGTTTGGCACTTACAGTGCCGAGCATCCGCGAGAGCACTTATTATGTGGAGGCAAGATGAAGATCGTCGATGTACAGGTGATCCCTTTTAGGGTACCGCGCAGGGTCTTTCGCAATCGCCAGCTCTTCCCCGAAGGCCGGACAGTGCAGACGCTAACCAAGATCATCACCGACGAGGGCGCGGAAGGATATTACCTGGGTGGGCATGGGCATGGCGATCAAGATGGCCTGCCGCCCGACGAGCGCGCGCATCTGCGGGCCAGGGCCAAATCACTGCTCGTCGGCCAAGATCCGTTCGACCGCGAAAAGTTCTGGCATTGGATGTGGGTATCCAAGGTGCCCGAGAACATCCTCAGCGTCATCGATATGGCCCTATGGGACTTGCAAGCGCGGATGTTCGGCGTGCCCATCCACAAATTGCTGGGGGGCTGCCGTGAGCGGGTCAAGGCTTATGCCAGCACCTTCCCCAATATGGGCACGCCGGAAGAATATGCCCAACACGCGCTAGAGTGCAAACGACAGGGGTACCGCGCCTACAAGATCCACCCCTACTATTTTGCCGATCCGATCACCTTCGAGCCGGTGCCCGGCCGTCCCTCGCACATCGATATGGACATCGCCGCCTGCAAGGCTGTCCGCGAGGCGGTGGGCGACGATATGGTGCTCATGTTCGACCCCTGGGGCACCTATCACACCTATGAAGAGGCGCTCAGGGTGGGCCGCGCCCTGGAGGAGTTGAATTTTTACTGGTACGAGCACCCCATGCCCGAGTATCGCGTCCATTCTTATGAGAAACTGGCCGCCGAGCTGGATATCCCCATCCTCTCTCCCGAGATCGCCGCCGGCAGCCTCTATACCCGCGCCGACTGGATCTTGCGCGATGCCTCGGATATGAGCCGCATCGATGTGTTGCGCGGCGGGATCACCGGCTGCCACAAGATGGCTGCCATTTGCGAAGCCTTCGGCGTCAAATGCGAGATCCATATGTCGGGCTTTGGTAACCTGCAGATCCTGGGTGCCACCAGTGAGGACGTATGCGAATATTACGAGCGAGGCTTGGTCGCACCAGGCGTAGACGCCAACACACCGGAACCTTATCTGGAAGAGATCCCCGACCCCCTGGACCCCGACGGCTATGTTCGCGTTCCCCAAGAGCCGGGCATGGGCTACAAAATCATTTGGGATTACATCGAGGAGAACAAGATCGAAGAATGAGTACCAAGCACAGGTGCCGGGCAGTTTGGGAACTGCTCGGCACCTTGGCGTCCACATCGGGCTTGCTCAGGCCGCCGTAACCAAAGGGATGATGACCGGCCGCCGACGGGTTTCCTCATAAAAGAGCTGTTGCAGGCGCCGTTTGATCCGTTCGGCGATCTCCTCCGGATCGTCGACTTCGGGGCCATAGCGATCGACGACGTCAATGATGGCTGATTGTGCCGCCTGCATCAATGCCTCTGACTCGGGAATATACACAAACCCCTGCGAGATGATCTGCGGATCGCCGGCCACGTGCCCAGTATCGGCTTCGACCGCTACTTTGGCGATGACAAAGCCATCCTGCGAGAGGGCCATGCGATCGCGCAGGATGGTGGTGCCCACGTCGCCCACCAGCGAGCCATCGACATAGACCTCTTCCACAGGCAAAGGCTCGCCCAGCCGTGCGCCACTATCGTCCAGGATCAGGCGATCCCCTTTATCCAACACAAAGACATCCTCCGGCGCAAAACCCAACTCCAGCGCCAGATTGGCGTGGATGCGCAACATGCGGTACTCGCCATGTAGGGGCGCAAAATAGAGGGGTCGCAAGAGGTTAAGCATAAGCTTGAGCTCCTCTTGCGCCGCGTGCCCCGATACGTGCAGCCCCGCTTCTTCGCCGTAAACCACGTTGGCCCCAAGGCGGAAGAGGTTGTCGATATTGCGGTGAATCTGGGTCTCGTTGCCTGGAATCGCCTTAGAGGAGAAAAGCACCGTGTCGCCCTCTTTGATGTGCACCTGACGAAAACGCCCCGCAGCCATACGCGCCAGGGCTGCGTTAGGCTCTCCCTGGGCGCCAGTGGCCAAGATGCATACCTGATGATCCGGCAAGGTAGCAATCTGGTCTAACGTCATGCGCGTGTCCGGCGGGAAGCGCACATAGCCCAATTTCTCGGCAATGGCGATATTCTCCTCCATGCTGCGCCCGGCTACCGCCACTTTGCGCCCCATCTCGGCTGCGGTCTCGATGACCAATTGGATGCGCGAGAGCAGCGAAGCAAAGGTAGCTACGATGATCCGCCCCCGCGCCCGATGAAAGACACGATGAAATGTATCGATGAGTTGGCTCTCCGAGGCGGTGTAGCCGGGCGATTCGGCGTTGGTGCTATCCGCCATGAGCAATATGACCCCCTCCGCCGAAAGACGGGCCAATTGTCCCAAATCGGTAGTACGTCCTTCCAACGGCGTATGATCGATCTTGAAATCGCCAGTGTGCACGAGAAGCCCGATCGGCGTGCGGATGGCCAAGCCGATGGCGTTAGGGATTGAATGGTTCACATGAAAAGGAGTAATCCTAAGATCACCCAAAGGGATCTCGTCACCCGGCAAAATCGTATAGAGCTGCGCATGCTCGCGCAACGTGCGAGAACGGAGCTTGTTCTCGATCAACCCACGGGTGAGCGGGGTGGCATAAACGGGTGCCGAGATGTCGCGCAGTAAATAGGGCAGGGCCCCCACATGATCCTCGTGCCCGTGGCTGACGATGATGCCGCGGATTCGATCCCGATTCTGGACAAGGTAGCGGAAATCGGGGATGACGATATCCACTCCGAGCATCTCCTGCTCGGGGAACATGAGGCCGGCGTCGAGGACGACGATCGAGTCGCCGCATTCGAGAACGGTGCAATTGCGGCCGATCTCGCCCACGCCGCCGAGGGGCATGATGGTCACAGATCTGTTGTTCATGAATCGATAGCGTTCCTCCCAGGCAGCAAATAAAAGCCGCCCTATCCAACGCGGGAGGGCGGCATCCGTTTAAACCGTTTATCAATCCATTGAGGGGCAATCGCCCCGCGATGATAGGCTCACGCGGTCCAGAGCTTGCGCCAAATGGCGACGTCTACTCCTGATGGCATCTTTATCTTACTGTGGTCAGAAGGAAAAGTCAAAATGCAAGAGCACTCACACGTGATCCACCCAGCTCCGTGTTAGGCCAACATCGCGGCTACGTCAGCTTCTACCGTCGTGGTGGGCTGAATCTCGAATTTATCGACCAGCACCTTGGCCACATTGGGGCTGAGAAAAGCCGGCAGCGTGGGGCCCAGGCGAATCTTTTTCACGCCCAACGAGAGCAGGGCCAACAACACCAAAACCGCCTTTTGCTCGTACCAGCCGATGTCGTAAACGATGGGCAGATCGTTCAGGCTCTCGGCGCCCACCGCCTCTTTGAGCTGCAAGGCCACGTAGGCCAGCGAATAGGAGTCGTTGCATTGCCCAGCATCCAGGACGCGCGGGATGCCGCCAATGTCGCCCAGGTCGAGCTTGTTATACCGGTATTTGGCGCAACCGGCGGTCAGGATCACCGTATCCTGCGGCAGTGCCTCGGCCACCTCGGTAAAATATTGCCGGGCTCGCTGGCGACCGTCGCAACCGGCCATGACGACAAAGCGCTTGATGGCGCCCTGCTGAATCGCGGCCAACACCTTATCCACCACGCTCATGATCGTTTGGCGCGCAAAGCCGATGGTGATCGTCCCGCTTTCTAGCTCCTGCGGCGAGTCGCTCTCCAACGCCTTGGCGATGACCGGGCTGAAATCTTTGGGCTTGCCATCCACGCGATCGGGAATGTACTTTAGGCCGGGGTAGCCGACGACACCGGTGGTAAATACGCGATCGGCATAGCTCTCTTTGGGCGGAACGAGACAGTTGGTGGTCATGAGGATGGCGCCGCCGAATTTTTCGAATTCTTGGTCCTGGCGCCACCAAGAACCCCCATAGTTGCCCACCAGATGCTCATACTTTTTAAAGAAAGGATACGCATGGGCGGGGAGCATCTCGCCATGGGTATAGACATTGACCCCCTTGCCCTTGGTCTGCTCCAGCAATTCCTCTAGATCAAGCAGGTCGTGGCCGCTGACGAGGATGGCCGGGCCGGGCTTGACACCCAGGTTCACCACGGTCGGCTCGGGGTGGCCATAGCGCGAGGTATTGGCTTCATCCAACAGGGCCATGGCGCGTATACCATATTCGCCGACCTTTAGCGCCAGCCCCACCAGATCATCCGCCGAGAGGGTATCATCCAGGGTCGCGGCCAGCGACGACTGTACAAAGCCGTGGACCTCGGCATCCTCCTTACCCAAAATCAGGGCGTGATCGGCATAGGCGCACAACCCCTTGAGGCCGTAGACGATCAGCCAACGCAACGAGCGGATATCTTCATCCTTGTCGGCCAGGATACCCACTTGAGCCCCTTTAGCCAGCAATGTCTCGCGCTTGTCGTCCTCCGGTGCCCAGGTCGCCGCATCGGGCAAATTAGCCGGCAGTCCCCCCAGCTCACGGACCACTTGGCGTATACGCTCGCGCAAGGCCAAGGCGCGGTACACACGATCGGCGATATCCTGAGCATCGAAATTCACGTTTGTGATAGTGCTGAACAGCGACTCGAGCACGAAACGATCGACCTCGGCGTCGCTATGCCCTCGCTTGCGGGCCTCCGTCGAATAGAACGACAAGCCCTTGAGCAGATAAATCAGCAGATCCTGCAAGATAGCGACGTCCTCGGTCTTGCCGCACACGCCGCGCACGGTGCAACCTTGATTGCGGGCCGTTTCCTGGCACTGATAGCAGAACATACTCATGGTGTGATCATCCTTTCCTTATTAGGTTTGAAAATCGATCCGTTGCCGATTTTATCGCAGTACACTGCGCAAAGATGTGATCAAAGTCCCACAAGATCGAAAGGTCCGGGCTCGACGCGCTCCTTTCGCCTTCTCGAGGCAAGCGCTTTCACATCCCATTGGGCGACTAGCCAAGAATTGCCTTTCCTGCTATAATGGAGGCCGTTGTCTTTCGGACGGGTCGGGCTCGTTGCCGGAGCAGGCCCTCGCCTTTTCGCCTTTTTTCGGGAGAGTGCATGGCTCACGCCGACGACATTGTGTTCGTCAGCGCTGTGCGCACCGCCATCGGGCGCTTTGGTGGGGCGCTGAGTGGCCTTTCCGCTCCCGATCTTGGGGCCGTCGCCATCGCTGAAGCGCTGCGCCGTGCCAATGTCCCGCCGGGCAGGGTGGACGAGGTATTGATGGGCTGTGTGCTCCAGGCCGGCCTTGGCCAAGCGCCCGCACGACAGGCGGCCATTCGCGCCAAGTTGCCCATTGCCGTAGGCGCCACCACGATCAACAAAGTATGCGGGTCAGGCCTGAAGGCGGCCATGCTGGGCGCGGCGATGATCCGCGCCGGAGATGCCCAGGTCGTCGTCGCCGGCGGGATGGAGAATATGTCCCGCGCACCCTATTTGCTGGCCGAAGCCCGCTTTGGCTATCGTCTCGGCCACAGTACATTGATAGACGCCATGATCCACGATGGCCTATGGTGCAGCATCGAGGATCAACACATGGGCCAGGCCGCCGAATGGATCGCAGAGCGGTTCGAGCTATCTCGCGAGGCACTCGATGCCTATGCCTTGCGCAGCCATCAACGCGCCGTCGCGGCTCAGCGGGAAGGCCGGTTTGCTCAAGAGATCGTGCCCGTCCTTGCCTCTCGGCGCAATGCCGCGCCAACTCCCTTCATCGTCGATGAGTGTCCACGACCGGACACCGATAGGGAACAGCTTGCCCGGCTCGCTCCTGCATTCTGCCAAGGTGGCCGCGTCACCGCCGGCAACGCCTCGGCCATCGCCGATGGCGCTGCTGCGGTGGTGCTGATGAGCCGCCAGGGCGCTCAGGAGCTTGCTTGCACCCCATTGGCTCGCATTGTAGCCTACGGGCAAGTAGCTGTCGAGCCGCGGGCCATCTTTACCGCGCCGGCTATTGCCATCCGGCGCTTGCTGGAGCGCGCCGGCCTGACGCTTGACGATATCGATCTTTACGAGATCAACGAAGCTTTCGCCGCCCAAACGCTGGCCAATCTCAAAGCCCTGGGCCTTGGCGAGGAACGCGTGAATGTCCATGGCGGAGCCATCGCTCTCGGCCATCCCATCGGTGCCAGCGGAGCGCGCGTCTTGGTCACATTGCTACACGCGCTGCGACAACGAGGCCTGCACAGGGGGCTCGCGGCTTTATGTTTGGGAGGCGGGGAAGCCGTAGCCATGATCGTCGAAACAGAACAGCACGCTGTCTGAGGAAGCATGATGTCTATTAAACAGGTGGCTATCTTGGGTGCCGGCACTATGGGTAGCGGCATCGCCCAGGTGTTTGCCCAGGCCGGTTACCGGGTCATCCTCGTCGATATCTCACAGGATCAATTGGCGCGCGGCATGGCCGCCATCGAACGTGGCACGGCCCATTTGGTCTCCCGTGGGCGCATGACCGCCGAAGAACGCACGGCGCTGCTCGGTCGCATTGTTCCTACCCTCTCGCTCCAAGAAGTGGCTGCCGCCGAGCTCGTCCTGGAGGCTGTGACCGAAACGTTGGAGACCAAGATCAACCTTTTAACCCGGGTGGATGCCTTGCTTCCTGCCCAGGCAATCCTGGCCACAAACACTTCATCGCTTTCCATCACCCGCTTGGCCGCCGCCACCGCCCGCCCTGAGCGCTTTATCGGCA
>JACIWY010000359.1 GCA_014360745.1 Chloroflexota bacterium | reverse complement strand
GTGCGCGAGATCATCGATTACTCCACCCCTTCCCACGCTGAGGCCGTGCAGAAAGTGGAACGGCAAAAGTGAGCAGCGAGAAAATCGGGGGCCGTTTTTCTCGGCCCTTGGATCGTCGGGCCTCCTTCATCCCCTTTTCCGCAGGTCTGCTCTGGCTCCTGGCCCATGCCTTGCTTTTCGCCGGGCAAGATGTGGCCTTGCGCTCCGTGGCCGCCTTTGCCCTGGTGGCGCCGCTGCCCGGCCTGGCCTTGGCCCAATCCCTCCTAGATCCCGACGAGGACCTGGTAGAGGGGCTTTTATACAGCGCCGGCTTGGGCTACGCACTGCTTATCGTCGGGACACTCGCCGTGCACTACCTACCCGGGCGCATCACCCCGCTTCTTCTCCTGGGGCTGTACGACGCCCTTTTTGTGGCGTTGATGCTCGCATGGTGGCGGCGGGGTAATCCGCTGCGCTGGCGAATCTGGGCTGTCTCGATCAGGCAGAGGGAGGCAATCGCTCTCTTGACCCTGTTGGGGATAGCGGTCTATCTGCGCTTCATGCACCTGGGCTATGCCGAGTTCCAGGGCGACGAGATCACCCTGGTACACCTGGCTGCCGAAGCGATCGAAGGACACGACCAGGCTCTTTTTTACCACAAAAAGGGCCCTGCCGAGATCCTGCTGATGCTCCCCGGCTATGCCCTCACAGGCCGCCTGAACGAGCTGGCCGGGCGTATCCCCTTCGCCCTGGCCAATTTACTGGGAGTGACCGGGCTCTACGCCCTGGGGCGGCGCTTCTTTTCCGCACAGGCCGGCTGGTGGGCGGCGTTGCTCATCGCCATGAACGGCTTCTACGTGGCCTTTGGCCGGATTATGCAGTATCAAAGCTTGATCTTTTTCTTTGGTGCGTTGGGCGTTCTGGCCGCCTTGCGCTTCAGCCAAGATACACGGCAACGTTGGTTATGGTGCAGCGCCGCCTTTCTGACCATGGGCCTCCTCGCCCATAGCGACGGCATCTTTGCCACGCTGGCCGCGGGCGTCGTCGTCCTATGGACGTTGTGGCGCCGGGCCGGGGCACAAGGGATGGCCCCCCTCCGCGCGCTGTGGGATCGCCTCGCCATGCCGGCTCTGGCTGCGGCCGCGACCCTCGCTGCTTTTTACGTGCCTTTTGTGCTCCATCCGCAGTTCAGCAACACTCAAGGATATTTGCGCTGGCGCATGGGCGAGCCGCCCTACAACAACTTGGGCGCGTTCTTGCACATCGGCACGGTCTACAACGCCGTGTATTATTATAGCCTCTTGGCTTTTTTCTTGCTGTCTATGATCTGGCGACGGATGCGCATTGCCCACAAATGGGGCTGGGCGTTGCCTGCTCTGTGGCTCCTGGCCTTGTCCTCCATTTGGGCACTGCCCGATCTGTGGCTGGTTCGCGGCAGGAGCCTCGCCGGCGTGCTATTCCTTGCCGCGTTCGTCGCCTTGCTCGCGCTGGGCAAAGGCGGGCTCGCCTGGAACACGACGCTGATCTGGTTCGCCGTGCCCTTTATGAGCTATTTTTTCGGCTTCCGCGACCCCCGGACACACTATTACGTCCTCTTTGCCGCCGCGTCGCTCCTGGTGGGTGCCGAGCTGGACGCGCTGACCACGCGGCTGAGGGGGATCGGGCGCGGGGTCGCCTATGCTGCCATAGCCCTAATTCTGGGCGTCTCTTTGGCTTACCAGCAGATCATGTTCGTCTCGCACACGCCGGAATACCGCCGCACCTACCCCCAGCATCGTATATCTTTCTACTGGGTGCCCTTTGGCGACGAACTGCCGGCTCATGGGCTGTTCGGCTTTCCTTACCGGGCCGGCTGGAAGGCCATCGGCCATCTGTACGCCACCGGTCAATTGGTGGGCAGCTTTGACGCCAACGAGGAGAGCCATATCACCCGCTGGTACACGCGGGCGCAGCCCGAATGCGCCCCCTTTCCCACTTATTATTTTATCGCCAAGAACGTGCAGGACGAGCAGCCTCTGCCCATGGCCGAGATCGAACGCGACTATGAGTTGATCGGCCATGTACTGGTAGCGGGAGAGCCCAAGATCGACATTTATGAACACAAACCGGCGCGTACACCGCATCAGGATTACAGACTGGAGGAACATATTCGGGCCTTTGATCGCGAGCTGAGCGGCACGGCGTACACCACGCGCTTGCTGCCCTTTGTGAACGGAGAAGCGGCAATCC
The DNA here is from genome assembly GCA_014360745.1 of Chloroflexota bacterium. Classification (GTDB taxonomy): domain Bacteria; phylum Chloroflexota; class Anaerolineae; order UBA1429; family UBA1429; genus JACIWY01. The sequence continues at coordinate 2,065 of JACIWY010000359.1, read as the reverse complement.
AGCATCCGGCGCGCCTGAAGTTGGGCTCATGGATCGAATTCTTGGGCTATAGCGTCGATAGAACCGAGCTATACCCCGGCGAGACGTTGAACCTTACCCTTTATTGGCAAGCCGTGGCCCCGGTTCCCGAATCGTTTACCGTGTTCACTCACATTGAGGACCCTGGCGTCCTTTGGAGCCAGGACGACGGGGTGCCGGGCTGCGGCTCGCTCCCCACGCACGAGTGGCGTTTGGCCCGGCCCTATGCCGATCAATATCATCTCACCATAGGTCCGGACACGCCCCCAGGCCCCCATGGGCTCGTCGTGGGCATGTATCGCCTGACGACCGGCGAACGGTTGCCAGTCGCCGATGCCCAAGGCAATCCTTTGGGCGATAGTATTCCCTTGGGTTCCGTGACGGTCCTTCCTGCCCGGGAGCGCTGAGGACGGAGGACGAACATCTCGATGGCCAGCACCGTCGTTCGCAAACGTTGGCATACCTTGGCTTGGGCCTTGCTTCTCACGGCCATCGCGCTGATGGCGCGGCTGCATCGCTTGGACGCCTTTATCACCCCCGATGAATTCAAGTGGGTCTGCCGTAGTGTCAACTTTTACCGCGGGCTGGCCTACGGCGACCTGGCCAGGACGTTGCAGACGGGCCATCCCGGCGTGTTGACCATGTGGCTGGGCGTGCCCTGGATGGGCCTCGACCCGACCGAAGGCTGGCTGGGGTTCTGTGTCACCGACAGCGTCTCGGATATTATCGAGGCGGTGCCCATCGAGACCACCCATCGCCTGGCGGCGGCGCTTTTCGCCGCCCGTCGAGGCGTGGCCTTGTTGACCGCGCTGGCGGTCGCCGGTGCTTTCTGGTTGCTCGATCGTTTGTTCGATCGGCGCATCGCCCTTCTGGCCGGGCTGCTCATAGCCTTGGATCCCTTTTTCGTCGCCCACTCGCGTTTCCTGCATTTGGACGCCATCCTGACCGGCGCCCTATTTCTCTCCGCCTTGAGCCTATTGGCGGGGCTCCGCGAGAGGAGCCGCGGCCTTTTGGCCTTATCGGGCGTCTTGGGCGGGCTTGCCGTGTTGCAAAAATCGCCCGGGATGTTTGTGTTGCCCTATGCCGCGCTGGTCATCGGCGGATGGGGCTTGTTAGAGCGGCGACGTCCGGCCTGGTTCATCGGCCACGGCTTGCTCTGGCTGGCCCCGCTCTTGTTCACCTATGGCATCATGTGGCCCTCCATGTGGGTGCAGCCGCTGGCGACCTTGAAACTTGTGTTCGACACCGCCACGGACTATGCCGGGAACCCCCATGAAAAATCAAATTATTTCTGGGGCGCGCCACGCCCCGATCCGGGCCCGGCCTTTTACCCGGTCGCTTTGCTGTTTCGACTGACGCCCTGGAGCCTGCTGGGGGCCCTGCTGGCCCTGCCGCAGAGGATGGCCATTCGGCCCAAAACGATCAATCAGGCCGAGAGGGCACGAGGGGAAAACACGGCTTGCCAGCGTTGGATTCTATGGGCCTTGGCTGCCTTTGTCGTCTTTTATACCCTCTTCATGACTTTGGGGCAGAAAAAGTTTGACCGCTATCTCCTGCCGGTCTTTCCTTTTGTGGATGCCCTCGCCGCCGTGGGGCTGGTCGCGCTTGGCGATCGGTTGGCCTCTCGCCGACCTCGATGGCGCAAACCTCTTTGGGGAGCGCTCGGCGGCATGGTGGCGCTGTCGGCCGTGGCGCTGAGCTTCATCTATAGCCCTTACTACTTGGCCTACTACAACCCCTTGGTTGGCGGGCCGCGAACGGCGGTGCGCACCTTGCTGGTCGGCTGGGGCGAGGGCCTGGAGTTGGCGGCACACTACCTCAACAACCTGCCCGATGTGCAACATACGCCGGTAGCCTCTCGTGCGCTGCCCGGCTTTGCCGCCTATTATCGCGGGCCGGCATACGACGAGGGCAATTATGATCCGGCCAACACCCGGTATGTCGTGGTTTATCTCAACGACGCCCAGCGCCGGCTCAGCCCCGAAATTTTGGAGCGCTTTACCGACATCGCCCGGCCCGAGTATGTGGCGCGCATCCACGGCATCGA
>JACIWY010000358.1 GCA_014360745.1 Chloroflexota bacterium | reverse complement strand
CGGTTCGGATATGCGGGCCATGCCGGCCGCCTCTCGCACGCTCCGCGCTGTCACCAAGGCACGCACAAAGCGCCGTTGGTTGCGTGAAAGTGTGTCAAAATCGCTCATTCTCTATCCGCCTCTGCCAAAACGAGTCGGCCAAGCGGCCAGTCCAGCGTTTCGTCACCCTCGCCCCTTAGCCGCGCCCACGGCCCGGAACGAGTCTCGATCAACGCCGCCACCCTCATGGGTTCGCCGCCCATGAGGTGCCCCCACGCGTCTTTGCGCCAGACTAGATCGCCAACATCGATGGAGCGGGCCGGAGGGCAGGTTGCGGCCGGTTGCTTAAGAAGTTGGGCAACCTTGGCAACCCTGGCAACCAAGCAACCGTCGGTTGCGTCGGTTGCCTCGGTTGCGTCGGTTGCCTCGGTTGCTCGGTTGCCCCGGTTGCTCGGTTGCCGCGGTTGCCTAACTTCCTCATTTTTTGTAGGCAACCGATACACACCATCCTCCTTAAGAAGATGGCCGAGAGCGAGTAGCCCCTGAAGGGCCCTGTACACAGTCCCCTTGTTGCGTCCCAGAGCGTCTGCCACTTCCTGACACGTCGCGACGCCGAGCGATTGTACGGCCTCCATTATCTCCTTCTGCCCGTCGGTTAAGATAGGCCTATCGGCGTCTCCCTCTAGTTGCCAGGTCATAGTCACGCTATCCCAGCGCAAAGCAAGGCGAATTTCTTCCAAGTCCCGTCCCCTGCCTGCCAAGATGGCGCCGGGCTGGCCTTGGCGTTTGTATAGCCCCAGGATATTGTCGGCCACAGCCCCCTTGGCCGTAGAGCCCAGGACGTCCAACACCGGATCAAAGCCGGTTTCGTTTTGGCGTATCTTGTTGTGATGATCAACCAGCACAAGAGCAATCTCCAAGCGATTGGCTACTTCCTGCAAAGGCCCCAGGGCCGCCGTCACGGCCGTCGCGTCGTTCTGGTCGCCCTGAAAGAGTCTGGAGAAAGTGTCCAAAACGACCAGCTTGTACCCTCCGTTCTCTACGACCGTGGCCAGCCGCTCGGCATTTTGCCGGTTCAGCGGCCACAAGGGCCTGGCCTCCTTGGCATGCACAAAGCCGCAATCGCCGCTGCCGAGCGTCCACCCCTGAGCCCTCATACGCGATTGTAATCGTCTCTCGCCGTCCTCAAGGGCAAAGTACAACACTCTCGCTCTCTCTACCCGGCGGCCAAAAAAAACCCCTCCGCAGGCTACGGCCTGGGCGAGTTGTAGGCACAAGAAGCTCTTTCCGACTTTGGATTTGCCGCCCAGCAAGGTTAGGCCAATGGGCAGAATCTCTTCGACCACCCATTCCGGCTCCGGCCACTCCCTGGCCAACACCTCATCGGCGCTGATTATTCTGAGCGTGAAACGCTGCTCCTTTGCGCGCCCGTCGCCCAAGGGCGACGGCGCGGAAGCTTCCGCCGGCACCCCCGGCTCCGAGGAGGCCTTGTCGGGCACGAGGCCCCGCGCTATCGCCTCTTCCAGGGAACGCGGGTAGTTAAACAGATTTTTCAGAATGTCGCTCATTCCTCGCCCCTCCCCAACAAAGCTCTACAGCGCCGCAGGCGCTCTAGCAGCCAGTTCTCAGCCCACGCCGGCGCAGCCTGAAGGTCGCCGAAAGCCAAGGTTAGGCGAACTCGCCACACTTCCGTGACCAGTCGCTCTCGATCCATCAAGTCAAGATCGGCGTTGTGAAGTTTTCGCCATTCCGTATCGGATTGAGGCACGCCATGGGGCAGACGATAGACCAGCCTCAACGCGATTTCGTTGTTGTCCGTCGCAGCGATTTGTTCGCGGGCCGGTTCTGCTGTAAGATAATGGCGAGCCGGCGCCACGCTGTGCTCGTGCCCTCGCTCCGCCGCCGGCTGCCACCGGCGGCTCTTGTCTTTATTCATCGCTCCCCTCCCTGTCGTCAAAACCGTCGCGCAGCGTAAGGCCCAGCCCTTCCCGTTCGTGCGCCATGCGCAGCAGCGCCCGTAAAACGCCGCCACACGAGCGCTCCGTCCGCTCGGCCAAGGCTCGCAACTTTGCCAGCTCGGCCTCGCTCAGCCGTACTCCGACGATGGACTCCTTCTTCATTTCGCACCTCCCCCTTTTGGTTTTGTAAAAAAAATAGGCCACAGACCCCCTCCGGGGCCCGTGGCCTATAGTTCTTCTATTCGGCCGCTAAGGAGCTATTCCCTTGTCCAAGTTTCCGCTCTTATTGTAGCACAACATTTAAAAAAGCGCAACTTTTGCGCTTGCGCGGATCAGCCGTTTAAAGCCTGATCCAACGATAGCGGCCCGACCAGGCCAGCCTGGCGGCCTAACAGCTCGAACCTTCCGCCCGGCTCAAAGTCGTCGTCCTCGACGGCTACCAGCCTGTAAATCGTAGGCTCGCCCTGCCATCGCGACCAATCCTCGACATAGACGACCAATCGCCCGTCAAGTGTGCGATAAAGAGACTCTGTGATGCCCCGCGTGTCGTCCCCGCTGAAGTCCGTATGGCTGGCGAGCAGTTCGCCCTCGAACTCGACGGGCCGGAGGTTGTCTTGGACGTGCCCGCTTCGGAGGATCGTCCTGGAGCCGATAACCAGCCTCTGTTTCTCCATCTTGATACCTCTCCTTGTGAATTGCTTCGAGAGCCAATTTTGGTTAAAACGTGCCCTGGCCGGCTTGCCGGCCAACAATGTTTGGATCAGAACATATTGGATCACATGCTCGGCCTCCTTCCTCCCATTCTAAGAGTCGCTCCAACGCCTGGGCCGCCCGCCTATCACCACCTTGTAAGGCGTGTGCGTAAACGCCCATGGTCACTTGCGGCGTACTGTGCCCCAGCCTCGCCGCAACCTCCGGGACGGGCAAACCTTCATTGAGGAGCAGAGAAGCATGTAAGTGTCGGAGCCCGTGCATTGTCAGCGGGCGAATGCCCAACCGGCGGCATTCCTGACGCAAGGCATGGGATGCCACCGAGGGGTTGAGCGGGGCCCCTTTTTCGCCGGTGAACACTATGAGGCCGCCCCCCTGAGAGAGCCGCCGCTCGGCTTGTCCCGCTAACGCCCGCACGGCTTCCGTGGGTAACGCAACGGTACGCCTGCTGGCCGGAGTTTTCGGCGACGATATTACCCATTCTCCGCCGAGGCGCTGACGGGATTTGGAGATGGAGATGGTGCTGGCCGTCAGGTTCACATCGGGCCATTCCAGGGCCAGTAGTTCGCCGAGCCGGGCCCCCGTTGTTAGCGCCAAAATCCAGAGCGGATACAGCCAATGCCCTTTCGCCCCCTCGAGAAAAACGCTCAACTCGTGAGGGCTCCACATTTCCTTGCGTTGCGGCCTGTAGCGGGGCGTATCTACCCGCCGGCATGGGTTGGAGGCCAGCCAGCCCCACTTGACGGCCAGGTCGAGGGCCTGGGATAGCACCCGATAAAGCTTGAGGGCCGTTCGGGCTTTCCCCCTGCGTTGCCAAGCCCCCACAAAGCGGGCTATCCTGTCCGGGGTCACACGGGAGAGGGGGGCCTTGCCTAATGTCGGGCGTAGACAACGACTACAGATGGTGCTATAATCGTGGGCGGTTAGGGGCTTCCAGCCTGGGGACTTGGTTTCGAGCCAAGCGTCCAAAAGGTCGTTCAGCGTCCGCTTGCCTGGCCGGGGAATCAGTCCCGACATGGCGGCCTGGCTTTTCAGTTCCGTCAGCTTGTCGGCCACCTCTTTGCGGGTTTTGCCGTATACGGTGCGCCGCCGCCCGTCCACTTGGAGGGACGCTTGCCAACGGCCGTCTTTGCGTTGCGTGATAGAGCCTTCACCACGGCTACGAGGCATAAAAAACCCCCTTTCCGTTGTGCTGTCAAAGTGCTGTCAAAAACTTGCAGTCTTTGCCCACCACAACCGGTAGGGGGTCGAGCCTCTGTAAGGCCCTATGCCTTGTGGCCAGCGCCCCAGGAGGGAGTCGAACCCCCGGCACAAGGTTTAGGAAACCTCTGCTCTATCCTCTGAGCTACTGGGGCGAACGAAACAAGTATAACACATGCTGCGGAGGTCTCCAAGATAAAGCCCTCCCCAACTCTTGGCACGCCGAGAAGGAACCGCGCTCTCATCGGGCACGGCGTGGCGCGCGTTGCCGTGTTGTTATGGGCCTTGTTGGCCCTCAACGCTCTCCCTCGCCGCCTGGTGGTCATGGGGCCTCCGCAGACGGTACAGACGCGCAACCCCAAGATGGGCATCCACACCCGGCTCACCGACGAAGTCGAAGAATGGAAGATCCAGTATACCCTGGCCATGGT
>JACIWY010000357.1 GCA_014360745.1 Chloroflexota bacterium | reverse complement strand
GTGCCCATTCTCGCGCAGGAAGCGGTCCCATGTCGCCTGGTAATGTTCCTCTTGATAGCGGTGATAGGCGTTACGCACGTACTCGACCAAGGGCGTTTCATAGGCGCCCGGCAGAAGCATGGTCATCAGCGAAAGCCGTTTGGCGCCATCCAACTCGAACAGTCGGCCCACCAATAGCTCACCGGGCCGCGCCAGGCGGGCCAGGCTGCGGTCCTCGATTTGTAGCTCCTCTTCGCGCAAGGGATCATAGGCCCTAATCCGCCCATCCGTTATCTCTAACACACGAAAGAGGCCCATCGCCGAGCGCGACCAGGCCTCCAAGACCTCGCGCACCCTGGGCTCCAAAGTGACCCCGCGTTCCTCGGCAAAAAGATCGATCACATAGCGGCGCTCCTCGCCCGTGCGGTAATCATGCACGAACCATTCGATCATGCGCCGCAGATCGTCGACCTCGACATGATCGGGCAGTTCCCGCCAATCGTAGACGCCACCCCAATAAAAATTCATTGCCTCGACCAGGCTCAACTCAAAACGAGGTGATTGGGCATAATCATAAAGCAGACCAAGCAGCACCGCCTCCTCGCCGCGTAAGCTTAGCTCGCGCGATTCGGAAATGCGATCCTGGCGCAGGCAACAATTCTTGTATTTCTTACCACTGCCACAGGGGCAGGGATCATTGCGCCCTACCTTGGCCATCTATAGACAGCCTCCCATCTCAAAAATGACGATATATCCGCGCCCACGCTGCCCAAACTCGGCCATTCCATGCTCTAAACAGCGACTTGGCGCAGGTGCTCTGAAAACAAGTACCCGACGCTGCCGCCGCAGGCAGCCGAATGCCGAGCATCCGATGCAATAAACATATACCACAAGGTCGATGAAGCGTCAAATTGACTATAAAATACAAGACGGCGCGGCGACATCTGGGGGCATTGGGCGCACCGGCTCACGAATGCTCCATTGTGGCCCCTCTCGGCCGCGCCAGAGCACAACATAACGGTTCCAACGTTCATCATCGCGGGGGATAGGCACCCGCGAGCCTTGATGAAACCGCAAATGCGGCCCGCGACTTTCATCGCGCACATAGGCGGCTCTGGCCACCAAACGGGCGACGGTCAAAATATTGACCGCCTCCAGCGCGGCGGCCAGATCCTCGTCGGGGCGCACACCGCAGGATTCCAATTCACCCAACTTTTCGTTAAGGCGCCTCAGTCCCTCTTCGGTGCGATAGACACCACAGGCCCTGGTCATCGCCTCTTGCACCGCCCGACGCACCTCCGCTGCCGGCAGGCCATCGCTTACCAGCAGCGCCCTGACGGCTCGCTCCGCCTGCTCTTGATCCGGAACGCCCCCAATCGTCGCCCGTTTGGCATAACGCGCCGCGCTCTCGCCGGCGATGCGCCCAAAGACCTGTCCATCCAACAAGGCATTGCCACCCGGCCGGTTGGCGCCATGCTGCCCACCGGCCACCTCGCCGGCGGCGTAGAGCCCGGGCACCGTCGTCTCCGCCTGGGTACGAATCTTGACCCCGCCCTGAAAATGCTGGATGGCCGGCGCGATCTCTACCCTGTCGCCCCGCCGCAGATCGATACCGCGTTCGGCGAGCCACTCCACCGAAGGCCAATTGATGGCCAACAGTCGGGCCAGAGGTGTGCCGGATTGCGCCGGATCGTTCAAATCGATTTTCTCGGTCTGGGTGTAGAATCGGCGCACCTGCTCCGCCAAGGTGCCCAGATCCGCCCCCGGCTCAAACAGCATCAGTGGATTACGGCTATAGTCCAGAAACACCCGGCGCCCGCGGGCGCGCTCGGCGTCTACGGCGATGTCGATAATGTGCGATGGCTCGCGGTAGGAAACGGGCCAACTTGACCCCTTGGCAAAGAGTATTCCGTACATCGTCGCGGGCGCCGTGCCCGGCGGCATATAGCAGAATAAAAACTCTTCCTCTTGATCGTTGACCAGCCTGGGCAGAGCGCGCATCATGCTGCCCGAGCAGGCCAGCTTGGTGGCCAGAGAAGAGAGCCCGATCTGGATAAACTCGAGGTTGACCAGCTCGGCCCCGGCCCGATAGGCCAAAGCGTAGCCATCGCCGGTGCAATCCTCGGGAAAGACGTTCACGGCAAAAACCTGGCCTGCCCCGCCGGTGGCCAGAATCACCGCTTTGGCCGCGACGACCTCGACCTGTCCTGTCGATTGGCTCACCAACGCTGCGCCCACGACTTGGCCTCGGCTCGGATCTTGCAACAACTCGGCGACCATCGTCTTATCCAATACGCGAATGGGCAACTCAGCGAGGCGTCGCAGCAAAGCCTGTTCGATATGGTTGGCCGTATAGGGGCCTGTGTAGCAAGCCCGAGCATAGGCCGATCCATCGGTAACGAACTGGTCAACGGTGCCATCGGGCCGCCGCGCCCAAGGCACGCCCAACCGATCCAAATAGGCAAAGGCCTCGCCGGCATTGCGCGCCAGCACAACGGCCAGGTCGGCATCTGACACCTGGCCGCCGATACGATAGATATCGTCGGCATGATAGCGCCAAGCATCGGGGCCGCCCGGATCGGTGGTGTCCAGCGTCGCGTGAAAGGCCATGCGGTCGGAGCAGGCCGTAGCCGTCACCCCGCCTTGCCCAAGAATGCCCTTGGTCACCAGAAGGACATCTAGCTGTGGATCTAGCTCATGGGCGGCGATGGCGGCGCGCAACGCCGCGCCGCCCCCTCCTATCACCAGAACATCGCAAACGATGGTCATCTCACCTCCAAGAATCTGCCAAGCAAGCGTCGCATGGCTTGTAACTCTTGGCGCGCCGCTTGCTCGGGATGGCTCCCGAACCATTCTACCGACGCAAAACCATCGTAGCGGCTCTCGCTCAACGCCTTGAAAAACGGGCCATAATCCATGCTGCCATCGCTGATGGAGCCGCGATCGCGCTCCACCTCTTGCCGGCCTTCGGGCACTCCGTTCTTCAAATGCAAAATACGCACCCAGGGGCGTAACCGTTTGAGCGCGCGCACCGGATCCTCACCACGAACAAAGAGGTTGTAGATATCCAGGTTTACTCCCAGATTGGGACAATTGGCCTGGCGGATGAGCCGCAGGGTGCTCTCGGTAGAATCGTGTAGATGGCCGGCATGGGTCTCCAGGGCGAACCCTCGTGTGGGGTCCAGAGCACACAAGGCGCGCAATCCCTCGACAACAGCTCGCCAGGTGGCAATAGAGGCCTTGTACGCATCGCCGCCGCCCGTAAACACGCGAATCAGTGGCGCGCCCAATACCGTAGCGAAGCGCAGGTAACGCCGGGCCGTCTCCAGGCTGCCTTCCAGATCGTCGGCCAAGTCATAGTAGCCGCTGATCATGGGCACTTGCAAACTATGCTCGCGCAACATCGCGGCCAGCCCATCGATGTCGCCATGTTCCGCCACGTAACGATCGAGATGCGGTCCCCAAGCTTCCAGGCCCAGATAGCCGGCCTCGGCGACGAGCGGCACGACCGCCTCGATTGGTTCGTTTCGCCAGGCGATAGAACACATAGAAGGCTTGATCCGCCGATCCTTGAGCTGGGCCAGGCCTTTAACTACTTGGCCGGCAAGGGGCGGGCAGCCCGGTTCATAATGCCCCAAGTGGCGGTAGCGGTAGGCACAATTGCCATAGAGCAACACCTTGCCGCCGTCGGCCACGGGCAACATCTCCTGGTAGCCAGCCAGAATGGTGACCCCCTCCATGTCAGCGGTGTCGACCCGGTGGCCAGCGGCTACAAGCCCGCCGGCCAACGCCTGTCGGCAGGACACGCAGGCATGTTCGATGGCCAGACGATGTGGGCCGCGATGGGCCTCGGGATCGCGCGGAGCCTGTTCGATCTGCCAACGAGCAGCCCAAGTCTCCAGATCATCGCCAACGAGCTCCACCTCCTCCAGACCGGCGGGACCCAAGCCCCGTTCAATGGCCTCTTGCAGATAAAAGACCTCGCCGGGATCGATGCCCAGCAGGCGCGCCGCCACCAAGTCCGCCGCGACTACATTGTCGGCCACAGTGATCGTATCGGTGCGCCGGGGCGTCCCCTCCGAAGGAAAGTTCCCTTCTAGGGTATAGATCGCTTCGGTGATCACCAGATCGCTAGGTCGATAGGCATTCAGATCGCAGATGGAGCCATCCAGCCCGAATTCGTGCACCAGACGGGGCGTTTGATCGGGGAGCAAGCCCATCAAGTTCTTCATGCCGTTGGAGAACTTGGGCAAGGCATGGGTGCGCAAGCCAGGGATGTTGATAAAGACATCGCAAGCATCGACCAG
>JACIWY010000356.1 GCA_014360745.1 Chloroflexota bacterium | reverse complement strand
ATCTTTTCTGGGCCATCGGGGCCATGGCCCAGTGAATCAAGAGGAGGAAGGAGAACAAAACGATATTTTGTGTGGCGTAACCGATTCCTAAAAAACAATAACTAAAAGGAGTAATGCTGATGCAGACCCACTTCTTGTTAACTCAAAACGACATACCGACCCGTTGGTACAACGCTCAGGCGGACTTGCCGGAGCCCCTTCCCCCGACGCTTCACCCCGTCACCCTCAAACCGGTGGGGCCCGATGACCTTGCACCCATTTTCCCCATGGAGCTGATCCTTCAGGAAGTCAGCCAGGAGCGGTACATCGATATTCCGGCAGAGGTGTTGGAGGTGCTCAAGCTATGGCGCCCCACGCCGCTCATCCGCGCCGTTCGGCTGGAAAAGGCGTTGGGCACGCCAGCGCACATCTATTACAAGTATGAGGGCACCAGCCCCACCGGCAGCCACAAGCCGAATACGTCTGTGGCCCAGGCCTTTTACAACAAGGCCCAAGGGGTCAAGCGGTTGACCACCGAAACGGGTGCTGGGCAGTGGGGCAGCGCTTTGGCTATGGCCTGCAACTTTTTCGGCCTGGAATGCAAGGTGTACATGGTCAAGGTGAGCTACTATCAAAAGCCATATCGGCGCTCGGTGATGCGCCTCTTTGGCGCCGACGTAACCCCGAGCCCCAGCGAAGAGACCGAATCGGGTCGCAAGATCCTGGCCGAGAACCCCGATTCGACCGGTTCGCTGGGCATTGCCATCAGCGAAGCGGTGGAGGTTGCGCTCAAGAACGAGGATACCAAGTACTCGTTGGGCAGCGTGTTGAACCATGTGCTCATGCATCAGACGGTCATCGGCGAGGAGGCGCTGAAGCAGCTCGATATGGCCGGCGAAGAGGCCGATGTGGTCATCGGCTGCGTAGGCGGCGGCTCCAACTTTGCCGGGCTTGCGCTGCCCTTCTATCGCCAGAACGTCCTCGACGGGGCCAAGACCCGCCTGGTGGCCGTCGAGCCGATGGCCTGTCCCTCGATGACCAAAGGCATCTATGCCTTCGACTATGGCGACACGGCCAAGATGGCGCCGGTGGTCAAGATGGATACGTTGGGTCATGATTTTGTGCCCCCCGGCATCCACGCCGGCGGCCTGCGCTATCACGGCGTATCGCCGCTGTTGGCGTTGTTGCATCGCAAGGGCTATGTCGAAGCTGTGGCCTACCATCAGATCCCGGTGTTCGACGCGGCGCGCCAATTTGTCCAAACCGAGGGGATCATCCCCGCGCCTGAATCGGCCCACGCCGTGCGGGCGGTCATCGATGAGGCGCTTGACGCCAAGGAAAAGGGGGAGGAGCGGGTCATCCTCTTTAATCTGAGCGGCCACGGCTTCCTGGATATGGGCGCCTATGACGCCTACCTGGATGGGAAGCTGGAGAACTATGCCTATCCGGAGGAGATGGTGCAGAGGGCGCTGGCCAATCTCCCCAAGGTGGAGCTCTGATTTTACATCTCGGCAGGCCGGGCATTGGGGCTCGGCCTGCCCTCTCGAGTGTGGACAAGCGAGGGGTGTGCATGACACGTAAACACGTGCTTGTGACGGAAGCGATCGCCGAACAGGGCCTACAACAATTGCAGCAGGCTTGTGAAGTTACCGTGCTGCTCAACCCGAGCCCCTCGGAGCTGGTCGCCGCCATCGGCGATTATCACGGCCTGATCGTGCGTAGCGGTACGCGAGTTACCGAGGAAGTGCTGAGCGCGGCCAAAAAGCTGGAGGTGGTGGGGCGAGCGGGCACCGGCGTGGATAATATCGACCTCGATGCGGCGACGCGACGGGGCATCGTCGTGGTAAATGCCCCAACCAGCAACACGATCGCTGTGGCCGAGCATACCATGGCGCTGATGCTCAGCCTGGCGCGGCACATTCCCCAAGCCAACCAGATGATGCATTGCGGGCGCTGGGAAAAGCGGGCGCTCATGGGCACCGAGCTGCGCGGCAAGACGTTGGGCTTGGTGGGGCTGGGCCGGGTGGGCACGGCGGTAGCCGTTCGGGCACAAGCGTTTGAGATGCGCGTCGTGGCCCATGACCCCTTTATCTCGCCGGAACGGGCCGAGCAGCTCAATGTGCAACTGATGGGCCTCGACGAGTTGTTGTGTGTCTCCGACTATGTCTCGCTGCACGCCCCGGCCACCGAGCGCACTCGAGGCATGATCGGAGCGCGCGAGCTGGCGTTGATGAAACCCAACGCCTATCTCATCAACTGCGCCCGCGGCGAGCTGATCCGCGAGGAGGCGCTGATCGAGGCCCTGCGCCATGGCCGGATCGCGGGCGCCGCCCTGGATGTCTATCCCGACGAGCCCCGCGTCAGCCCCGCGCTGTGCGAGATCGCCAACGTCATCCTGACGCCGCACTTGGGCGCCTCTACGGAGGAGGCCCAGTCTGGCGCGGCGCTGGAGGTGGTGCAGCAGGTGATCGATGTGCTGGCCGGCAGGCCGCCGCGTTATCCGGTGAACCTGGCCGCTGTCTCGCCGGAGGAGATGGCCTATTTGCGCCCCTATCTGGACCTGGCCACGCTCATGGGCCGTTTTTACGCCCAGTTCGCCGAGAACAACTTGAAGTACCTGGAGCTGAGCTACGCCGGCGACGTGGGGCGGCGAGATACCTCGCTGATTACCGCGGCGGCGCTGGCCGGGCTTCTCTCTGAGGCGGGGGAATCCTCGGTGAATTTGGTGAACGCGCGGCTGGTGGCCGAGGAACGCGGGCTCATCGTGAGCGAGACACGCATCCCGCACGATCAGGTCTACTCCGATTTGGTGACGCTCAAGGCGCAGACGACCCGGCGTGAGCGCGTGTTGAGCGGCACGGTTATGCGCGGGCAACCGCACATCGTGCGCATCGACAACTTTTGGCTCGACTTTGTGCCCACCGGCTCGCTGCTGGTAGAGGAGCACACCGACGAGCCCGGCCTGGTGGGCAAGATCGGCACGCTCCTGGGCGAGGCTGGCGTGAGCATCTCCTTCGTGCAGTTGGGCCGCGAGGAGCGGGGCGGGGCGGGGATCATGGTCTTTGGCCTGGACGACCCGCTTAGCGAGGAGACGCTGGCCGCCGTGGCGCGGACGTTGGGGATCCAGTCGGCGCGCCATATCCGCCTGTAGGGCGAGATCATGGACTGCTGAAGCCTTGCTTCAGCAGTCCATACTTGGCCCCTAGGCGGTACGCGGGCGGGGGCGAACGCCGGGGTGCCCGGCCCTATTCCACCGCCAGCCCCACCCTGATCCCCTTTGTCTGGTGGAACAGCACGGCGTCGGCGGCGCCGTCGCCGTTCACGTCGCCGGGCAGGCGCGGGTCGGCCTCGAAGGTGGCCCGATCCCAGGCGTTGTGCTGCGTCCACCAGGTGGAGGGGGCGAAGGAGGTGCCTGTCGAGAGGGCCACCCTTATCCCGTTGGTGGGGTGGAAGAGGATGGCGTCGGCCATGCCGTCGCCGTTGGCGTCGGCCAGCCAGCGCGGGAACTCGTCCTGATCCGTGCGTTTGAAGGCCGCCTCGCTGTTCCACACCGTCGGCTGGCCGAAACCGCCGCCGGTGGAGAGCGCCACCACGATGCCCTGGGCGTGATCCAAGACCACGGCGTCGGCCATGCCGTCGCCGTTCACGTCGGCCAACAGGCGCGGATCCACCTTCTGGCTCGCTTTGGCAAAGGCGCCGCTGTTCGACCAGAGCTGCGGTTTGCCGAAGCGCGTCCCGTTCGAAAGGGCCACGTAGACGCCCTGGGTCTCGTGAAAGAGCACCGCGTCGACCTTGCCGTCGCCGTTCATATCGGCCAGCAGGCGCGGGCGGCGATCTTGGCTGGGATGCTTGAACAGGGCATGCTGGCTCCACCAGACGGGGGAGCCGAACCTACCCCCCTTGGAGAGGGCCACCTTGACGCCCTTGGTGGGGTGAAAGACCACGGCGTCGGCCCGGCCGTCGCCGTTCACGTCGGCCAGCAGGCGCGGGAAGGCGTCGTAGCTGAGCTTCTTGAATATCGCCGCCTGCGTCCACCACGAGGGCGCGTCGAAGCCGTTGCCGTTCGACAGCGCCACCTTAACCCCGTTGGTGGGGTGGAAGAGGACGGCGTCGGCCATGCCGTCGCCGTTCACGTCGGCCAGCCAGCGCGGGAACTTGTCCCAGCTCGGTTTGCTAAAAGCGGGAAGCTGCGTCCACCAAGTGGGGGCGGCGAAATGGGAAAAACCTGGTCCAGACGGATTGACTGCGACGGAAATACAATAATGGGTGTCAGGTCCCGATATGCTTGATGAGTAGTGGCGTACCATAAGATAG
>JACIWY010000355.1 GCA_014360745.1 Chloroflexota bacterium | reverse complement strand
CTCCGACAGATAGGGGCATCATAGTTGGCGCCTCGTCGGGTCAATAGTACAATTTTCATGCTCGCTCTCGTTCCAGTCTAGCATGGATACAGGGTGTTCTCAATGGGTTCCGTTCCGAACTTTTCCCGTCCCTTTCCCAATACCGAGGAGAGCGATCTATTTGCCGAAGAGCTGGTGCGGGCGCTGGATCATCTCTATGATCTCAGCTACTTGGAGACCAGCCCGCTGGCCCGCAGATTAAGCGGAGAGGCCCTGTCTCGTGGGCAGTCGCGGGGCAAAGCGCTGCGGATGACGATCATGGATGCCATCCAGGCGCTGCATCCACCGGAGGGAACGCCGGCCAACGACCCGGCATGGCGGCCCTATCGCATCCTAGAGGGGCACTATATCGCCGGCATGAGCAGGCAAGAACTAGAGGGGGAGCTTTGCCTGAGCAAAACTCAATATTATCGAGAGCGTGGCAAGGCTTTGGAGGCGCTCCATTCCATCCTCTGGCGCGACCTTGGTGGCGCAACCGGCCAGGATTTTTCTCCCGATCCGGCCCTCGACGAGCTACGCCGCGTAGCTCAGGGCGAACAGCTGGAGCGTCTCGATCTGCGGGCGTTGGTGCAAGATGTCATGGGGCTGCTCTCGCCGACCCTGAGTGAGATAGAGGTAACGCTCCGCGATGTGGACATTGTGGAGGGGATATGGGTCAAGGCGCGGCCCGGCCTGCTCCGCCAGGGAATCCTGATCCTCTGCTCTAAAATGCTCCAGACCATAGGCCCGGGGATGATTTCGATCAGGGGGGAGATCGAAAATGAGCAAGTGATGTTGTGCATCGAGGCTGAGCGTCCGTTTCGCTCTGAAATATGGCGAGAGGTAGAGCCGATGGCAAACGCCTTTTTCCGCGAGGCCGGCGTAGAGGCTTGCCTCAAATTGTCGCGTCATACAATGCGAATCGCGCTGGGTGCGCCGGACAAGGCTCGGATCGTGCTGTTGGTAGACAATAACCCCGATCTGGCAGATTTGTTTCGCCTCTATCTTGAGGGGGAGAACTGGTCGCTTGTCCACGCCGCTTCGGTGAAAGAGGCCATGACCATCTGTCGAACACTGGCGAGGGGGTCATCGCCGCTCTCGCTTATCTTGTTGGACGTGCTCATGCCCGGACAAGATGGCTGGCATTTGTTGGCACAGCTCAAGCGGCTACCCGAGGTGCGGGATATTCCGATCGTTATCTGCTCCGTGCTCGATCAACCTCGATTGGCGCTTTCCCTGGGGGCATCTGGATATTTGCGCAAGCCGGTCAGCCGGGCGCAGTTGTTGGCGACGTTACACCGGTGGGAGGATGTTCCCGCTGCGGAAGGCCGTTCGGAGGAGACAGAGCGGCCAGAACACCATGCAGCAGGCGCGTCACCTGGCCCAAGGCCAAACCCTCCGATCGATACACGGTGAACTCGTGGCCCAGCGGTGCCATGTCGTTTTCCGGTGGGGGCGCCGACACCACGATCACGGGCACGTGGGCTAACCGGAGATCGGCGGCCATCTCGCGCAATACCTGCCTCCCATCTATGCCGGGCAACGCCAGATCCAAAAGAAGGGCGTCCGGGCAATCCTCGCGCATGTTCTGCAACGCTTCCTCGCCGGTATATGCCGTGCGCACGAGGTAGCCATGGTTGGCGCTTTCCAGGAAGCGCAGCATCAGTTGGACAAAGTGCGGATCGTCATCGACGACCAGAAGGCGCCGGGCGCTTGGAGCCACCCGTTTCAATTTGGCGATCATTTGGGCGGCGGTGACCGGCTTGCTTAGATAGGCGGCGGCGCCGAGCTGGCGAGCCCAATGCGCAGTCGAGTCAAGAGGGCAGCGGATAACCGCCGGTCTTCCTTTCAAGACGGGCAGCGGCTCTTCCTGGGGGATGATCACTGCCGGCGCTTGGAGCTCGTCGGCCAGCCGTAGCGCCTCGATGGCGTTCGGTGCGTGGTTTAGATGATAATCCTCCAGCCAACGTTGCAATCGTCGTGTGCCGATGCCGTCCTCATCCACAACGACGATGGCGGGCTTGGACACGGGAGGCAATGGGGGCACGGAGGTCACCCGTTGAGGGACGCCTTCTTGCTCCTGGTCGATAGCGATCGGTAGGGTGAACCAGAAGGTAGAGCCCTGGCCCACAGTGCTGGTGACGCCCATCTGGCCGCCGTGCATTTCCACCAAGCGGCGACTTAGGGGAAGGCCCAGGCCGGTGCCCTGCTTCCACAGCAGATCGGGGCTCTCCGCAGTCTGAAAGGCTTGAAAAATGCGCTCCATTCTTTCAGGTGGGATGCCCGCGCCCGTATCACGCACCAGCACACGAAGACGGCCTGCCTCACCAAACGCTTGCACCGTAATCGAACCTTGCTCGGTAAAGCGGATGGCGTTCACCAACAGGTTAAGCACCACCTGCCGAATGCGCAAGCGATCGATGAGCACCGGTACCAGATTTTTACCCCTTTCCAGCCGGAGGGCCAGGTTCTTGCTCTCTACATAATCGTGCACCAACGCGGCAGCTTCTTCGATCACCTGCCAGAGATCTGCGGGTTCGCGCATCAGCGCCAGCTGGCCGGCGTCGACGCTGGCCATGTCGAGAACGTCGTCCAGCAAACCGGCGACTTGTTGGGCGCTGCGATAGATGGCATAAAGATCGCGACGGGCTCTAGGGGGAAGATCAGGTAGGGCGTAGGTCTCAGGCGAAGTGACAAGCATCTCGCTAAAGCCGATGACGAGGTTGAGCGGTGTGCGTAGTTCATGGCTGATAAAGGCGGTGATTTGTTTTTGGCGCCGCTCGGCTTCTTCGGCGGCGCGCCAAGCGCGCACCAGGGAGGCGTTGGCCCGTTCGAGGCGTTCCTGAGCGCGACGCAGCTCCTGATTTAACTGGAGCACCTGGGCACGACGTTGCCGCGCCTCGGTCAGGTTCTGACGGGCTTCCTCGTAGCTGTTCCACGACCAGGTCACGGCCAATTCCAACCGCCGAGAGAGCATCCAACCCAGAGCTACGCTGAGCGAGGACTGGAGCAAGACGAGGCCCGTCGGCATCGACGCGGAGAAACGGAGGCTTCCCACCCGCGAAAGGAACGCCGTGGCTAGGCCGCCGAGCAAAGCCATGGCCATCCCGGCTTTTGGGCCGGAAACGACGACGGCTGCCAGGGCCAGGATGCTATATAGCCAAGTTGCATTGGGGGCATCGTACAACCAGATGGCCAGCGAGAGCAACAGGGCGCTGCCGCCGAGGTACAAGATCCTCGCCAGGCGAATTGCCCGGGCGGCCGCGCCATCCGTTTCTGCGCGTCGCTGAACGCCCTGTCGGATAAGATGGGCGCAACCCCAAGCGAGGGCCACGATAGGTACAATAATAAGGCCCTGGTCCGGCGCCGCCTGGGCGGGGAAGCGAACGCCAAGCCATATATACCAGCCAAAGGTGACTGCTATCGAAAGGTACAATACGTCGCGGACGATCTGCGCACGCAGTTCGTTCAAAGTATACCTCACTTCGTCTGGGGCAGAAGGCCCGCGAGGCGATGCCGCGCTATCCTGCATGGTTGTTCACCTTTATCGAGCTATACATCCGTCTATAAACGTGCGTATCCATTGTACCACACCTCTCATGTTCGCGATGGGTGGACCAAAGAGGGGAATAAAAGGGAACCCAAACCCTTGAACCGCGAGCAGGCGAATGTTACACTGGGTTGATGATCGAAGACCGGCTTGGTTAAAGGGGTCGACGAATAGGGAACGGATAAACGAACCTTTGGCACCTTGAGGAGGGCCGATGGAACGCGAACGGAAGAACATTCTCGTTATCATGACCGATCAACAACGCTGGGATTCGCTGGCTTGTAGCGGCGCCGGCCTGGCCCATACACCCGCTATAGACGCCTTGGCCGCCCGTGGTATGCGCTTTACTCAGGCCTACACACCGGTGACGGTTTGTTCGCCGGCGCGGGCGTCCTTTTTCACCGGCTTGTACCCGCATCAGCACAAGGTGATCGCCAACAGCGCCGATTTGGACCTGCAGGCGCCCAACTTGGCCAGGAGGCTGCTGACCCAGGGGTATCGGCTCGGTTATACCGGCAAGTGGCACATCGACGATGTGTATGGCCCCACACATTTTGGTTTCGAGGCCAGGGATTGGCTAGGATACTCGCATCCGGCAGGGGGCGTCATCTTGCGCTCCTTTGCCCACTCGTGCAAGTATCCGGTGAACCATTACCTAGAGTATTTGAAAGAGCGGGGGTTAGAGGTGCCACATTTGGAGGAGGCGGTTTATTTCCCGGCCAACGAGAATTT
>JACIWY010000354.1 GCA_014360745.1 Chloroflexota bacterium | reverse complement strand
AAGTCGCACGTTGGTCTGGTTGGTAGTGATCCTGGCCCTCCTGTTATGGGGCGGGCTTGTGTTGTTCTTGAATCGCAGGCCGCCGACGGCGGCGAATCAGGCGCTGTTTCTATTCCTCTGGGGCGCTGCCGTGGGCTGTGGAACCATCCCGTTCTATTATGCGCTCGGCTCGCGCGGGCCCGGTTGGATCACCGACACGGAGCGCCTGGGCCGCGCCGTTCGCCGGGGCACCCTGACCGGCATTTTAGCCCTAGCACTAATGGCCCTGCGCCTGTTGCGCCTGTTGACGCTCATCCCAGCGGTGCTGCTGACCTTGCTGACGCTGACGGTCGAAGTCTCGCTCTCGTTACGGCGTCGTTAGGGCGCGGGCTTGGCCCAGGCGGCGGGAATAAAAAAGGCCCCCCTTTGAGGAGGGCCTTTTGGTGCGTTGCTGTGGCGCGAGGCTAGACGATCGCCGCCTCGGTGTCGCGATCAAAGACGTGCATGTTGTCCATGTTGAACAACACCTCCACGTCCTGGCCGACACGGGCCGAGGTTCGCGGGTCAACGCGGGCGATGAAGGTCTTGTTGCCGGTGAGCAAGTACAGGAAGACCTCGTTGCCCATGAGCTCGGTCACGTCGACGCGGCACTTGACGGGCGCGGCGGTGATGCCTGGCGCGGCGAATTCTGGATCATGGATGTCTTCGGGACGAATGCCGAACACGACCTGCTGGCCGAGATACCCGGCCAAAGGCTCCGCCTTGTTCGCGGGCACGGCCACCTTGAAGGTGCCGCCGTCGAGGTACATCTCCTCCCGGCTGCCGACCACGGTCACGTCAAAGAAGTTCATGGCCGGGCTGCCGATAAAGCCGGCGACAAAGATATTGCTCGGCGAGGTGTAGAGCACCTGCGGCGTATCCACCTGCTGGAGGATGCCATCGCGCATGACGCAAATGCGCGTGCCCATGGTCATGGCCTCCATCTGGTCGTGGGTCACGTAGATGAAGGTCGTCTCCAGGCGCTGATGGAGCTTGGACAGCTCGGCGCGGGTGGCCACGCGAAGCTTGGCGTCCAAGTTGGACAGAGGCTCGTCCATAAGGAACACGGACGGCTCGCGCACGATAGCGCGGCCCAGGGCCACGCGCTGACGCTGACCGCCGGAGAGCTGCTTGGGCTTGCGGTCGAGGAGCTCTTCGATACCGAGGATGGCCGCCGCCTCTTTAACGCGACGGTCGATCTCGGCGCGCGGCGTCTTGCGCAGCTTAAGGCCAAAGGCCATGTTGTCATACACGCTCATGTGTGGATACAGAGCGTAGCTCTGGAACACCATGGCGATGTTGCGGTCTTTGGGGGCCACATCGTTGACCAACCGATCACCGATATAAATGTTGCCCTCGGTGATCTCCTCGAGGCCTGCCAGCAGACGGAGCGAGGTGGTCTTGCCGCAACCGGAGGGGCCTACAAAGACCAGGAATTCCTTGTCCTCGATGTTGATGGTGAGGTCGTTGACGGCGATGACGTCACCGAAGCGCTTGGTGACATGGTCATAGGTTACGCTTGCCATTTAGAATCTCCTTGACATGAATGTGATGGTGTGACTCGTCCCCCGGCGCAGACAGCCGCAGGGGGCCGGACGATCCCTATCGTGGCAGAACTGTTCGGTCGGTGTCGAGCTGCCAAGGAGGGGCATCTCTACGCCGGGCTCATGGCCAAAACCGCCCACAAAGGGATCAGGATTTGACGAAAGGGGCGGGCATCCTGCCCGATGCGCGCTTTTTCTCGATAGGCATACCTCCTGTGTTTACCACTACCAGGAGCCCACACGCAAGCACTTGCGGGCACCTCTGCAGGCCGATAAAACAAGACGCTGGCCCGGCGGCCCACTTGAGCCGCAACCCAGCGTCCACAGTATACCAAATAGCGCGCGCAACGTCAATAGCCAATTCGGCCAAAATTCGTCGGGATCAGCTCGCGTTTTCGAAGCGCTTCTTGTAGCGGTATACAATTCGGCCACGGGTGAGGTCATAGGGCGAAAGCTCGACGCGCACGCGATCGCCCAACAGGATGCGAATATAGTATTTGCGCATCTTGCCCGAAATATAGGCCAACACCTCGTGTCCGTTATCTAGCTCAACGCGGAACTGTGTATTGGGCAAGGCCTCGACCACGGTACCTTCGACTTCGATTTTTTCCTTGCTTGTACTCGCCATCTGTCTCGGACGTCCTCCTCCTACTGCCCTCCGCCAAAAATATAGTTCGATGAGAGCCGCAAACAATTTGAAAATAGTATAGCAGATATTATCATTATCGTCAAACTTTTCAGAAGAATTCTCGCGAACGTTAGATATTAAAGCGAATGTGGATGATATCGCCGTCTTGCACCACATAATCGCGCCCTTCGAGGCGTAGATAGCCCAGCTCGCGGGCGCGGGTCATGGAGCCGGCGGCATCCAAATCCTCAAAACGCACCACCTCGGCGCGGATAAAGCCGCGCGCCATGTCGCTATGGATGGTCGCCGCGGCCTCGATGGCCGTCTGGCCGCGGCGCAACGTCCAGGCGCGCACCTCGTGGCCCCCGGTAGTGGTGAAAAAGGTGATATAATCCAGCAGGGCATAGCCTGTGCGAATAAAACGCCCCAGGCTGGCCATGTCCAACCCCAGTTCGGAGAGATACGCCGTGGCCTCCTCTTCACCCCAGGTGGCTAGCTCCGCCTCCAGAGGAGCGGCCAACACCACACAAGGCGCCCCTTCTTCGGCCGCCCGGCGCTTGACGACCTGGGCCAACGCCCCGCCCTCCGGCAATTCCTCCTCGCTCACGTTGGCCACATACAAAAGAGGCTTGATGGTCAACAAGGCCACTTCGCGCAGAAAGGCCAGCTCCGCCTCCTCCAAGGCCATGCGCCGCACGGACGTGCCAGCTTCGAGCGCCTGGCGCACCCGCTCCAAAGTGGCGATCTCGGCCTCGTACTCACGGGGGTGCCCCTTGGCCTGAGATCGAACCCGCTCCAGACGTCGCTCAAGAACTTGGAGATCGGCCAAGATCAGCTCCAGCTCGACCGTCTCGATGTCTTCGAGGGGATTCAACTCGGAGGTGACATGAGGAACATTGATGTCCTGAAAACAACGCACTACCATGGCGATGGCGTCAACGTCGCGGATGTGAGCCAGGAACTGGTTGCCCAGCCCTTCGCCCCGGCTCGCCCCTTTGACCAAACCGGCGATGTCCACCACGCGCAACGTGGCAGGGACGACGCGCTCCGGGCGGATGATCTCGGCGATGCGCCGCAGCCGATTATCGGGCACAGGCACCACCCCCACGTTGGGCGAGATGGTGGTAAAAGGATAACTGGCCACGGCTGCGCCGGCCCGGGTCAAGGCATTGAACAGTGTGGATTTGCCGACGTTGGGCAGGCCAACCAACCCCAATTGCAGTGGCATGTTGCCTTCTATTCCTCGTCCATATCGTCCAAAAGATCTCCCAGCTCATCCCAGGCATCGTCGAGAGGAATGAAGGGGCGCTCCTCGAACTCGCGCGAGATACGTTGCAAATGGGCGCGCACGTGAAGCTCCGGCTTTTCGCGTTCCATCTCTTCTACCTTGGCATCCCAAGCCTCGACGAGTTCCTGGGCACGCCTCTCTAAATCGGAGAGGTCCAGGCCAAGGCGGAACATATAATCGATACGCCGCATTAGGTCGTACCAAGCTTTCCAGTCTTCATCCACGCGCATGGCCTGCAGGGTGATGCCCAGTTGCGCAAACTCGTAAGCAGGGGCAAAAGCATAAAAGACCACCAGCTCGATACCGCGGAATTCGGCGCGATGCGCCAGGTAGGTGCCGATGGTCGAGCCCCCTTGATAGTTGGAAAAACGGCAAGCGTAGCGCTCCAATTCCCTTTTCATGCCCGGCAGGCTGTAGACGCACGAGACTTCGCGGTCTTTGTCATAGGGCATGGAGCCGAATACACCCCCGACAATAACCACTCGTTTGACATGCAGCGCTTCGACCGCGTCTAAAAAAGCCCCGGCGTAGCGATCCTCGTTCCAATGGGGCTCCTCTCCCAAAAAGA
Organism: Chloroflexota bacterium; assembly: GCA_014360745.1. Lineage (GTDB taxonomy): Bacteria > Chloroflexota > Anaerolineae > UBA1429 > UBA1429 > JACIWY01. Next base: position 260 of record JACIWY010000354.1, on the reverse strand, counting down.
TCACCAACCCTTTACCGTTCACCTCGCTGTAAAAGAACTCGTTGCGATGCGAGCTCATGCTTTCCCTGTGCCCGTCCACCAGCTTGACTTCCGGCCGCAACAGATGATGGGTGCCCGGGATCTGAAAGAGGTAAAAGCCTTGGGGATCGATCTCGCCGATTTTGACCGCACCGGTCAATTCGATGAGATAGAGGGGCAAGCCCGAGGATATTTCCCCGGCATCAGCCCATTGGTGCCAACCGGCGATCATATAATTTTCG
>JACIWY010000353.1 GCA_014360745.1 Chloroflexota bacterium | reverse complement strand
ATGTCCACGTCATCGACCACGATAATTCCTTTCTCTCCATGCACCAAGATTATAGGCCCTTTGTCCTATCGGCGCTTGATACGTTAGGGCTACGCTACATGGTTCACGAAGCAGATGCCTATTATGGTCAGCCACAAACGATCCCCAATCTGGAAGTGCTCGCCCAGTTTCCCGTCATCCTTTGGCTGACGGGCGACAACAAGTTTCCCGATGGGTATTTCACCGTCTCAACTCCGCTCACTGCCATCGATCAGCAGCTTCTGGCCAATTATCTGGATCAAGGAGGACGTCTATTGGCCATCGGACCAAACGTTGCGGAAGCCAGCGATGTGAATCCCAGTGACGATCCCGCCTATGGGCGTTCCCTGCTTTACCACGGTTACTTGGGCGCTCATTGGATACAAGGAGATCTCATTACCACAGGAAGCGCTACTTCTTGCCTGGTGGCGGGAACGTCGGGTACATGGCTCTCATCTCTAAGCGTTTCCTTCCCTTCGGGGGATCCGTTTCTGTCCATCGACGAGATCGGGCCGGGAGGCCTGGCCGATGGCTCCGATGCCGATCTGGTGCAAGAGGTAATGGCCGCGCTCAAGGGCGGGACTGTGGCCGTTGCCAAATCGGACGAGCCTCGTTTGGAAGATCCCGATGCGGATATTCCCTATCGAACGATCTTGTTCTCTTTTCCAGCACATTTATCAGGTGAGAGTTGCGCTTCGTTACACGATCTACTGGGCCGTGCATACGCCTGGCTATCCGACGAGGTGACGGTGACGCTTCCCCATGAAATGATAGGTGCCCCGGGAGCCTTAACTTCCCTAACCGTTCAGGCGAACTCCTCGCATGGAACCCCCCTGAATCTCTTTCGTTGGTCGCTAACCGGCAGTCGTCAGCCGGTGGTCAGCAGTTCGTCACCGACTATATCCCCGATTTATGATCAGGAAGGGAGCTATCCGCTCCTTGTGGAGGCCACGGACGATCTCGGACATAGCGCGATAGCACGTGGCACGGTGCTCATTATAACTGGTGGGGCCTCTGAATTTTCGGGCATTCCCGATCGCGCCAAGATTGGGGATCTTGTCACCTATCGTATCGTCCCGCGCAATGTGCAAGCGCAGCCGATTACCATGACCGTCAGCGTCGCTATCCCGGAGGGGACGGTCTATGAGTCGCATCTCGGGGGCAATTTCGGCAACGATGTCTGGTCGTGGACGGGCAGGCTCGATGCCGATAGCTCTTTTACGGGCGAGCTCACCGTGCGTATCGTCGAGGGGCTACAGGCCGGAGAGGATATCATCGCCGTCGCTCAATTCACGGCCAGGGAGCAAGCTGCCCAGAACGTTGAGCGGACATTTCAGCGCACCGTTCACACGAGGATTTTGGCGACGGGGTTCTTACCCCTTTTGTTCAAAGGATCGACCAGCTAGAGTAGCAATTGGGAGAAAAAGACATGCAGTATCGTTCATTGGGTCATTCGGGTGTCCGCGTGTCGGAGGTAGGCCTGGGAACCGATCAATTTGGGCGTCGGGTAGATCGGCAAACGGTGCACGAGATCGTCGCCGTCGCGTTGGAAGAAGGGATCAATTTCATCGATACGGCCGACATCTATGGCGAGGGGCTCTCGGAGGAATATCTGGGCACGGCGCTAGAAGGCCATCGAAACGAGGTTGTCCTCGCTACCAAGGGCCGTTCTAAAATGGGCGAGGGGCCTAACGATTACGGCGCTTCGCGTTACCACCTGATGAACGCCTTGGAGGCCAGCTTGCGCCGTCTGCGCACCGATCATATCGATCTCTACCAAATCCATGCCGTCGATATGAGCACGCCCTTTGAGGAGACGATGCGCACATTGGACGACATGGTGCGCTCGGGCAAAGTACGCTACATAGGCGCCTCTAACTATCAAGCCTGGCAACTCTGTCGTTGCAACGACCTAGCCGAACGGATGGGATGGGTGCCTTTTATCACTATTCAGCCCCATTACCACATGTTGGAGCGCGAAGTGGAACGGGAGTTATTGCCCTACTGTCGCGCCTTTGACATCGGCGTATTGCCCTATTTCCCTTTAGCCGCCGGATTGCTCACCGGGAAATACAAGCCAGGGATGGAGCCGCCCCCCGATTCGCGGGCGGCGGAGAACGAAGGCGCCCGGCGTTACATCGCGCGCTATGCCACGCCCGAAAATTTTCGCCGTATCGAACGGCTAAGCGAATTCGCCCGACAGCGGGGGCATACTCTCGTCGAGTTGGCTATCGCTTGGCTACTGGCAGAGCCACTTGTCAGCTCGGTCATCGCCGGCGTGAGCCGGGTCGAGCATGTACGGCCTAATGCCAGGGCCAGCGAATGGCGACTTGATCAGGAGGAGCTGGACGAGATACGGCGCATCCTCGACGGAAGCGAGGAAGGGGAGTGAAAGAGCTTCGGCCCAACTCTCACTCAGAATCTGATGCAGCCGAACTCATCAAACGTGCTCGCCAGGTCGTCTTGCGCGAGGCCGAAGCGGTCGCCAAGCTGGCCGACCGGTTCGGCGATGCGCTGCCGCGAATAATCCGCCTGCTTCTTGAATGCTCGGGCCACGTCCTGGTAACAGGAGCGGGTACGTCGCGGGCTGTGGCCGAACGTTTCGCCCACCTTCTTTCCTGTTGCGGCACGCCGGCCCTGCCCATCAACGCCAGTGACGCACTGCATGGCGGTTCGGGAGCCGTTACATCACAGGACGTGCTCTATGTGATCTCCAAAGGCGGACAAAGCCTGGAGATCAATCGTTTCGTCGAGATCGCCCGTCAGCGTGGTGCGCGTATCATCGCCCAGACCGAGGCGCCCGAATCACCCCTTGGGCGCCTGGCCGACGAAGTGCTCTGGGTGCAAGCAGAGGAAGACGTAGACCCCTTTGGTATGGTGGCTACAGGTAGCTCGTTAGTGAACGCCGCAGCTTGTGATGCGCTTTGCGTGTTACTACTCGAGTTGCGCGGCTATACCCGGGAATCATTTGCTCAGACGCACCCTGGCGGTGCAGTGGGGCAGAAGCTTGGCCACAATTCGGCCTGTCCTGTCGAATCAGGGCCGCCTTCGGAGGAGGACTGAAATGCGAGCGGCGTTCCTGGTGGGCCCAAGCCAACTTCAAGTGCGAGAAACCGCCGAGCCGGTTACACCCGAGGATGGTTTGGTGCTCGAAGTGCGCGCCTGTGGGGTATGTGGATCCGACCTGCGTCGTTGGCGTGAGGGGCCCGCTAGCCCAAAGCCTCAAAGGGAGAGCGGAACGACACCCTTCGCCGTTATTCCCGGGCATGAAATCGGCGGCATTGTCATTTCCACAGGAAGATCTGTGAGCGCCTTTCGCGAAGGCGATTGGTTAGCGGTGGCGCCCGATGTGCATTGTGGCCGTTGTTTTTACTGCCAGCGTGGCCTCTATAATTTGTGTGACGATCTGTTGATGATCGGTATCACACCGGGCTGCCCGGGTGGGCTTGCTGAGCGGCTGGCGCTCACGGGGCGGATGCTTCGCGATGGCATCGTGCATCGCTTGCCGCAAGGGGTTTCTTTCGAAGAGGGAGCGCTGGCCGAACCGCTCTCCTCTGTCGTGGCCTGTCATCAATCGTTAGGCACGGGTCTGGCGGATACGGTCGTCGTCATCGGCGCGGGCCCTATCGGCTGTATGCATATCGCCGTGGCCAAAGCTCGCGGGGCGCGGGTTATCGTGTCGCAGCGCAGCGAGCCACGACGCACGTTGGCCGCACGCTTTGGCCCAGATTTGATCGTCGATCCCGGTAGCGAGGATTTGGCAACCGCCGTACGCGACCTGACCGACGGTCGCGGCGCCGAGATCGCCATTTGCGCCAATCCCGTAGCCGAGACCCAGCGCTTGGCGGTCGAGTTGGTGCGTAAAGGGGGGCGCGTCGTGCTCTTTGGGGGGTTGCCCAAAGCCGAGCCTATGGTCACCCTGGACGCCAATCGCATCCATTACGGCGAGATCCAGATATGGGGCGCTTTTTCCTATCACCCAACGATGCACGAACTGGCGTTGGACCTTTTGGCTCGTAAAATGGTTCGCGCTGAAGACTTGATCACGCACCGTTTTGCACTGGATGACGTGCAGGCCGCGTTTGAGACGGCTGGCAGCGGTGTCGGGCTCAAGACGATGGTCTTGCCCCAATAGCCTGAGAGCTGAGACGTGAGGCTGGAATGTGCTTTATCCCCGACCTCGCCAGGGCTACGAGCACGCTACGCGAGGACGTCCGTGCCCCAAAGACGCGCGATTCAAAAGGAAAGGGGGAAGAACGCGGTGACGGCTCTGATCGGCCTAGATATCGG
>JACIWY010000352.1 GCA_014360745.1 Chloroflexota bacterium | reverse complement strand
GCACGGTCATGCTTTAAGCGATTACGTGTGGATGGAGCGAGCCGTATGGCGGCAAAAGCCAAGTTATTATTGATCGACGACGATCAGACGTTGATCAAGGCTCTAGAGATTTATCTATCTCGCGCCAATTATGAAGTGCATTCTGCCTACAACGGGGCGGAAGGGCTGCGCAAGCTCTATGAGCTCAAGCCCGACCTCGTCGTCCTGGATGTCATGATGCCCCAACTCGACGGCTGGGAGACCTGTCGACGCATCCGGGACATGTCCACCGTGCCTATTATCATGCTCACGTCCAAGGTGCAGGAAACGGATCGGATCAAGGGGCTGCGCATGGGCGCCGACGATTATGTGCCCAAACCGTTCAGCCTCAAAGAGTTGGAGGCGCGCATCGACGCCGTCTTGCGCCGCACCAAAGAGGAGAGCGGCGTGCCCCGGCGCAAACCGATTTATGTCTCCGATGACTTGGTCATCGATGCCGAACGTTGGGAGGCGCGCCGCAAAGGCGAGCGCCTAGAATTGACCGGCACCGAGCTGCGTTTGCTCATTTATTTGGCCGAGAATGCGGGGCGCGTCCTTTCTCACCAGCAGATCCTCCAAGAGATTTGGGGCCCCGAATACGTGGATAATACCGATTATACCAAGCTCTTTATCTGGCGCTTGCGGCGCAAGATCGAGGAAGACCCCTCGAATCCCAAGTACATCCTCACCGAGCGAGGCATTGGCTATCGCATGGCCACACCTCGAGAAACATAGCAGCTTGTCATAGGCAGCCCCTTCACCGCGCCGTCCTTTTGCGGGGCGGCGGGTAGCCAAGCTGGCGCAAATAGCGTTCGTTGCGCCGCCAGTTCTTGCGCACCTTCACCCATAGGTCCAAATACACCCGAGTGCCGAAAAACTCTTCCAGCGATTGGCGCGCCGCCTGGCCGATGCGCTTCAGCATACTGCCTCCATGGCCGATGACGATCCCTTTCTGGGAATCTTTTTCCACAAAGATATTAGCCGCAATATAAAGCACGTCATTGGGGCGTTCCTTAAACTCTTGGACCACGACGGCGACGGCGTGTGGCACCTCCTGCTCCAAAAAATGTAACACCTGCTCGCGGATCAGCTCCGCGGCGACAAAGCGCTCTTGCGCATCGGTGAGCTGGTCGGCCGGGAAAAAGCGCGGGCCCTTGGGCAGAAGAGCGATAATCCGTTGCAAGAGCTCTTCGCGGTTCAAGCCGGTGAGGGCACTGACATACATACTCTCTTGAAAGGCGCCCAGCGCTTCGTAGGCGGCGCGATGGGCTTCGCGTTCCCCCTCGCTCACGGCATCGGCTTTGTTCAGAGCTAACAAGATGGGCATCGTCGCCGGGGCCTCTTGGGCCAGAAATTGGGCTGCTTGCCGGTCCTCATCGTCGGGGGGCCGGCTGACATCGACGATGAACAGGATCAAGTCGGCGTCATCGATGGCGCGCTGTGCTTTATCGAGCATGTATTCGCCGAGCAAGGTACGTGGCTTGTGAATGCCCGGTGTATCCACAAAAATGACTTGGACATCGGCGCGGGTCAAAATCCCCAATATGGGGGTGCGCGTGGTCTGCGGCTTGGGCGACACAGGGGCCAACTTGACCCCCAACCAGGCGTTCAACAGCGTGGATTTGCCCACATTGGGTTTGCCCACCATGGCCACAAATCCGCTGCGATGATTCGGGGGCAGCTCCTCTTCGCCAAACGGCTCTTGTTGATAGGCTCGCTCGTCCATGTGCCCTTTTCTCTCCTCTGCCTCCACAGCGCAGGGCGCCGTTAACCGAGATCGAGGGGTTCGATACGGCCAGCAACGACCCGCCATGTCATCGCCCGGGCGATGAATTCCGGCCGGTAGTCCTTCAGGTCGGTGGTCGTCATCAATACCTGCTCGGCGGCCAGAGCCGCCTCCAGCACGTGACGGCTGCGTCGCTCATCTAGCTCTGAAAGGACATCGTCTAACAAGAGCACGGGCATCTCGCCAGTCTCCTGATGCATCAATGCCATTTCACCCAACTTTAGGGCTAGGGCGACGGTGCGTTGCTGTCCTCTTGAACCGTACACGATGGCATCCACGCCGTCAATATGGAAACGGATGTCGTCTCGGTGAGGGCCTATGAGGGTGATCCCGCGACGCCGCTCTTCGGGCCGAGCGGCTTTTAACGCGCGTTGGAACCATTCGACCAACCCCTCGACTTGCGGCTGGGCTAGCGCTTCTTGCAACAAGCGCCGCTCTGCTTCTTTGATCGGTGCTTCTACCAAATTGCTCTCGTATGTGATGTCGAGACGCTCCTGGGCACCTGTCAGGCGTTCATGGGCCGTCCGCGCCTTGATGTCCAATTGGGCCGTGGCCCACAATCGCCGCTCTAGGATCAGGCCACCCAAGTGAGTCAATTGTTCATCCCAATAGGCCAGTTGGTCTTCGGCGGCGCGCCCTTCGCGCAGGAGCGCGTTGCGCTGAGCCAAAACGCGATTATAGCGCGAGAGGTTCCGGCAGTAGACGGGATCCACCTGGCAGAGGGTAATATCCAAGTAGCGGCGTCTATCGCCGGGGGAGCCGGCCACTAAGGTGATGTCCTGGGGCATAAAGAGCACGGTGTGAAGTCGGCCGACGACGTCGATGGCGCGATGAGGTAAGCCGTCGACTTGAATCTGGCGACGAAAGCGCGTGGGCGGGCCACTTGTGCCGTTCTCGCGTTCTAGCACCAAAATGGTTTCGATCGTATGCTCCTCGCCGCGACGAATGTAGGCTACCTTGGCCCTGGCATACGGGATCACTTCTTCATAGGCGCTCCAGTTAATGAGCTGTCGATCGGCAGAAGCAAGGGGCGACTTGGTGGTGGAAAGGTAGCAAATGGCCTCTAACAGGTTGGTCTTGCCTTGGGCATTGTCCCCCAAGAGAACATGAATACGCGCCGGGAGATCGAGCTCCAGGCGCGTGTAATTGCGAAAATTGGTCAACGAGATATGGGTCAGATACATCAGCCCGCTAGCGCGCGATGTGCATCGGCATGATGATGTGGATAAAGTCACCCCCGCCCACGGGTTTGAAGACCCCCGGGCTCGAGGGATCGCGAGTCTGGATGGACACCTGGGCCGTATCGATAACCTCTAGGGCGTCGATGATGTAGCGGGCGTTGAAGGCGATCTCCAGGGGCTTGCCGGTGATGGTGGCATCCAGCTCGCTGACGTTGTCGCCGTGTTCCGATGAGGTGGCCGAGACGATGATGCGGCCGGAGCCTTCGCCGCCGGGCACCATCTGCATGCGCACGATGTTGGCCGCATCGCGCGCGAAAATAAAGGCCATCCGCACCGCCTTGAGCAGGTCGGCCGTACTGACGATCGTTTCGGTGTTGGACGTCTTGGGGATGATCTGCCGGTAGTCGGGAAAAGTGCCTTCCACGAGCTGAGAGACCAGCTCGATATCCTGTAGGTAAAAGAAGACCTGGTTGCGGCTCGAAGCCACCAGCATCTCGACCGGTTCGCTTTGGTCGCCGCTGATTCGGCGCAGCTCCTGCAGAGCCCGTGCGGGGATGATGACGTTCATGGGCTGCTCCACCGGGTGTTCGAGCGAGGTCGAACGGACGGAGAGCCGATAGCCATCGGCCGCGGCGAAGGTCAACTCGGCGTCCTTCAAATCCACCGAGACGCCGGTGAGGACAGGGCGGCTTTCATCGCTGGCAGCGGCAAAGGCGACCTGATCGATCATCTGGCGCAGGACATCGGGATCGATTCGGACGCGCGTGTCTTCCTCGGGGACCAGAATCAGGGGGAATTCCTGGGCATCTATGCCCTTGATGTTGGCCTCAAAACGCCCTGCTTTGAGGTTCAGGGTTTGTGTGCGCGTGATCAACTCCATATCGATGCGCTCCGGCGGCAAGGAGTTGACCAGATCCGTCAGCAAACGGGCCGGCACCGTCGTCGCACCCTCCTGTTCGACTTGGGCGCCGATCCAGCAATTGATGCCGATCTCCAGATTGGTGGCCGAGAGCTTGAGTCGCGACTCGTCGGTAGATAGGAGGATGTTCGAAAGCACGGGCAACGTGCTGCGGGTGGCGACGGCGCGGCCCACGATCGATATCCCCTTGGACAAGTTCTCTTGCAGGCAGGAGACTTTCATCCGTTCATCCTCCTTAAAAGCTCAAATCTGGTTAAGAGTATAAGGGCATATCGACGGGGCGTCAACCGACGCCAAAGCCCTATAACGAGGTGCGGGTGTCCTCACCCGCCGGGGAGCCCGCCTGGGTAACAGCGGGCGCGAGCCGGAGGCTCGCGCTCCTTTTGGAGGGGGGCACAGGCGCAGAACCGGCGTCAAGCG
>JACIWY010000351.1 GCA_014360745.1 Chloroflexota bacterium | reverse complement strand
TCGAGGGGAAGGGGTATCCGCTCTCCGTCGTGCCGGGCTACTTTGGCTCCAAGCCTGGGATTCAGGTGGCTTCGCAGGTGCCCGCTAACGCCAGTGAGGAGGACATCCAATTTCTCAAGCAGCTCGGCGTAGAATGGGTGATGACCAGCTTGATGCCCGGCCAGTCGGCCTCGGCCGAGACCTATAAGGCGATCCGCCAACGGTTCGAGAATTATGGGCTCAAGGTGTATCGCCTGGCCAATCATAGTTGTCATAATATGCCCCAGATCACCCTCAACCTGCCCGGCCGCGAGGCCAAGATCGAGGAGTATCTGCAATATATTCGTGATCTGGGCGAGGCAGGCATCTACTATTCCACCTATGCCCATATGGGCAATGGCATTTGGAGCTCTGGCCGCGAACGGATTCGCGGCGGCGCCGAGGCGCGTGCGTTCCACATTGAAGACCCGAACAAAAAGGGCCACTGGATCACCGAGGTCTTTGAAGGGCCGTTGTCCCATGGTCGCGAGTACAGCGAAGAGGAGCTCTGGGATAACTATGCCTACTTTATTCAAAAGGTGGTGCCGGTGGCTGAGAACGCCGGCGTGTTCATTGGCATTCACCCCGATGACCCGCCTGTGTACCCGTTGGGGGGCGTGCCGCGCTGTATTTTCGGCAATTTTGAGGGCTACAAGCGCGCGCTAGAGATCGCCGACAGCCCCAACATCGGCATGTGTTTGTGCGTGGGTTGCTGGCTTGAAGGTGGCGAGGCAATGGGCAAAAGCGTGGAGGATACTATCCGCTACTTTGGTGGCTTGAAGAAACTGTTCAAGGTTCACTTCCGCAACGTGACCGCGCCCATGCCCGAGGGCTTTGTCGAGACCTATATGGATGCCGGCTACCACGACATGTATCAGGTGATGCGAGCTTTGCGCGAGATCGATTTTGACGGCTGCGTCATCTCCGATCATCTGCCGGCCATGGTCGGCGGCAGGCGGGCAGCGGAAGCGTACGGCCTGGCCTATATCAAGGCCCTGATCCGCGCCGTGAACAACGAATTCGGCGGCCCGGCGGGCTATTGATCTTGCGACCTGCCATCCCCCTCCCACAGGTTCTCAACCTGCGGGAGGGGTCGCGCGGTCATTCCGCGGCTGCATTCTCGCCGACGGGCAGGTATATAAGCATACTTGTGCCAATCCCGCGCTCGCTCTCGACGTGTATCGTCCCGCCCAATTGCTGCGCGATGCCATACACTGTGGCCAGGCCCAACCCCGTCCCTTTGCCCACGCCCCGCGTGCTGAAGAAAGGCTCAAAGAGATGTGCCTTGACCTCCTCGGTCATTCCCTCGCCGTTATCGCGTACCGTCAGGGTCACATAGCACCCCGGCGCAAGTTGTAAGCGGGCGGCGCGGGCGCTCGCCTTGGGGGCTCCCTGAAGCGATTCCAGCGCCGTTTCGATCACGATACTGCCTGGGGTGCGCTCCTTCTTGGCCTCGATGGCGTCACGGGCATTCTCTACCAGGCTGAACACCATGTTCTCTAGTTGATAACGATCCACCGCGACCAGGGGCAAATCGGCGGCGAAACGCAGCTCCAACGTGGCCACATCCCCCACCAGGGTATGCAAACGCGGTTCCAGCTTGGCCAATAGTTCGTTTAGATCGATCTGGCGAATGTTCAAGATCTGCTTGCGGGCATAGGCCAAAAGTTGGCGCACCAAGTCGGCCGCCCGATTGCCGGCGCGATAGATTTGGTCCACTTCATCCCGCCAGGGATGGGCAGGCCCCATCTGGCGTTGCAACATCTGCGCATATCCATTGATAACGGTAAGCAGATTGTTGAACTCATGGGCCACGCCGCCGGCCAATTGGCCCACTGCCTCCAACTTTTGGCTGGTATGCAATCGCTCTTCCATATGCGCCCACTCGGTAATATCGCGCACGATGGCCCCGGCCATCCAACCTCGATCGGTCGGGATGGGAAAGGCCGCCATCTGGACGGTGCGCCGTTCGCCGCTGGAAGTGATCAGCTTGAGCTCCAACAATTCGTGCAACCATTCCCCCTCGCCACAGGCGGCAAAACGCTCCACCGACTCGCGGATCCGCCTTTTGTCCAACCCTTCCGAGGGCAGGCCCGTTTCCTCGGTATGGGCGTTCTCCGCCCATGTGGCCTGCTGAAGCTCTGCCTCAGCAGATGCAGCCTGGGCAAATCGGATGGTGTCGCTCAAGGTTATGCGCTCGAGAATCTCCCACACGGGGGTGCCTATCATCTCTTCACGGGCCAGGCCGCTGATTTCCTCCAGGGCCGGGTTCCACTCGACGATTCGGCCTTGCTCGTCCATCAGCGCTATGCCGTCTTCCGATTGATCGACGATGCTGCGCAACGTTCTGGCGCTAGCCTGCAGGGCCGCCCGCATCACCTGTAGCTCACTGATATCCGAAGCCACGATGATCGCGCCGAGTGAGTTTTCCTGCCTACCCAGGTGCCCTACACGGCCGCCAGCCTCCTCGGCATCCGCGGACGTTTGGGCAGAAGCGTCGTCCGGGGGCGAAAGGGTCACCCATGCGGGCAAGGAATGACGGATGTTCAGCTCGCTGCTTGTCGTCTCGCCCTGCCAGGCCCTTTCCAGGGCCATGCGCAGCCAGGCGCCATCCGCCTCTGTCGCCGGCAACACCTGATCCACGGGGGCACCAAGGGCCTCTTCGGCGCTCAGACCGCATAGCCGTTCGGCTCCGCGGCCCCAAAAGAGGATGCGTCCCTGGCGATCGACGGCGATCACCGCCTGCGGCACGGCAGCTAACAAATGAGCCTGGAAGCGGATGGCGCGCTCGCGTTCCAGGCGTTCGCTCACGTCACGCAATGAGATCAACACGCTACGGGCGCCTTCGGTGTGGCGCAGCAGGCTGGCCGACAACTCTACCGGCACGCGACTGCCATCGCGACGAAGCGCCTCTAACGGCACCTGCCGGATAGTCTTGCCCTCTTGCAAAGTTTCCAAGAGGGCCTCGTATTGTGCGCGATCTTGGGGGGCGATGTATTGAGACAGGGGGCCCCGCTCGGGGGCATCGTCTGCCCAACCCAATATCTGCGCTGCCGCTGCGTTATGATCTACAATGAGGCCATCGGGCGATAGCAAGCAGATGGCATCCGGCGATTGGGCAAAGAAAGCTTGGCGCAAATCTAAAAGCGCCCAGGTCTGGCTTTGTACCAGAGCAGATCCGACAGTAAAGACCAACAGGAGAAGCGATCCATCTAGAGAAATATGACTCAACCAGATCAGCAAATTGCTATCATTTGCCTGAAGTAGTGCAAATAAGCCCAAACCTTGTAAGGCCAGTGCTAACGCGTACCAGTACAGATAGGGTCGGCGTGACCGAGAAAAGCGGTGTCCCGCGCTGGCCGCGCCCACTAATGTCAACAAAACGGCACCCCAGGCCAACACTTCACTAAGGAGACTAAAATCGAGACGCCAAGCGAGCGCTGATGCCGTTTTGCCGTCCACTTCTTTTAAGGCCGACAAAGCGACATCATGTGCCAAAAAGCCCAGTGCGCCCAGGGCCAGCACCCAAAGCACGCTGGCGCCATAGGCCAGACGCAAGCGCATGGATCGCCGAGACCACGCCACACTCTCCCGTGGGAGGGTAGCGACGCTTGGGCGAATAGCCAGGATGTGCAGCCCCGCGCTCGATAGGGCGCCCCCGAAATATCCCAAAACTTGAGGCCCCGGCCGGTTCATCAGCCCGGCGCAACAGCCTACCAGGACGCCAAGGCCCCACACGATGGCCCCACAACCCAAGAGGAGCAGCCAGCGGGAGCCCTCCCGAAGATAGAGGAATGCCGCCATGGCTGCTATGAGGATGGTTAGGGATAAACCCACCCCGGTCACCGTCGGCAAGGCGTTGCCCCCCAAGGGGGACATTGCTGCCCTGAGCGCCCTATCAACATCGAAAGGTGGCCCGAAAAGCGAGTAACTCTGCGAGCGCCAGAGCGCTGCCATAGCCACCGCGACGGCGAGGGCCATCGCCGCCAAGCCCACGACGATATATAGCCAGACCGGTCCCCAACCGGCGCGCGTACTGCGAGGCAACAGAGAGCGGTTCGGTTCCATGGAGCCACACCCCGGTATGCATCTCGTTGCCGGCCTCGCACAAGTCCCCCCTACCTGCGGTGCCCCGATGCCGGGATATACCCCCCATCCCCGCTCCCGGCCATGGCATCATCGGCCAGCATAAAATCCTCTACATATGTCACGGCACCATCATAACAAAACGCTACAATCCTTGTCAACCATCTTGTGTGCACTTTAAAGTGCCCATTTGGGCCAAGGTCGGAATGTATCTATCTTCGAGCAAATTCACTTTTGTGAACAC
>JACIWY010000350.1 GCA_014360745.1 Chloroflexota bacterium | reverse complement strand
GGATTGGGTGCGCTTGGGCAGTGGCCTGAACGGCGACCTGGTGCTGGCCCTGGCTATCGACCCGGGCGCCCCACAGATTCTCTATACCAGCGTAGAGGGGGCCTTGTTTCAAAGCACCGATCGCGGCGACCGTTGGCAGCCCTTGGCAACGAGCTTACCCCACGCAGGAGTATGGTGCCTGGCTATCGATCCTCAGCACACGACGCATATACTGGCCGGGACCGATCTAGGCGTCTTGGCCAGCGAGGACGGTGGCCGGCACTGGGCGCTTTCTTCAACCGGCCTACCCAACCGGGAGCGGATCGAGGATTTGGTTTGGGATACGCGAGATCCCGCGCGCGTTTATGCAGCCACGCGGGCAGGGCTTTATCATTCCGATGACGGGGGGCGCAGCTGGGCGCCCATGTCCGCTCTGGGCGGCGAACCGGTATCGACCGTGTATGTCTTGGCCGCCGATCCGCGTATCATCTTGACCAACCCCGGCCTCGCTAACGTATGGCGCTCGATGGACGGCGGCCATACGTGGGCCCCCTTGGCACCGTTGGGTGATGGAAGCCTGGTATTGGCCTTGGCCACGCACCCTTATAACCCGCAATGGATTTATGTCGGCACAGAGGATGGCTTTTACCTGAGCCTGGACGGCGGCAAGACATGGACGCTCAGCAACCAAGGGCTCTTGGGGCGCGACGTGCGCGCCCTTGTCGATGTGCCCGGCACGCGAGATGAGCTGTATGCGGCGACGCGTCGCGGTGTTTATCACACGTCCGACGGGGGCAAAAACTGGGAGGAGCGCAGCGCGGGCCTGGAGGAGAGGGACATCCTTTTGCTGGCCCTCGATCGATCGGCGCCGAGCCGGCTCTATGCCGCTACTTGGGGTGGGAGGTTGTACGCTACCGAGGATGGCGGCCAGCATTGGGCGCCGCGCCCTACTCCTCCTCTCCGAGGAGCCCAAATGACCGTGTTGCTGGTCGCTGCGCGCCCGGGGAGACGGGAGGCGAGCACGCTATGGCTGGGTAGCGAGGGCCAGGGGGTTTGGCGCAGCATCGACGGCGGCCGGATATGGGCCTCGGCCAGCCAGGGCTTGGCAGACCTGAGAGTAGGGGCCATGGCCGAGGCCTCGGAGGCCCTTTTCCTCGGTGCGGGCCAGGATGTTTATCGCTGGTCAGAGTCGGCGAACCTCTGGGAAAGGGTCACCTTGCAGCCTCTTGCCGGGCGAGTGAGCGCGCTCCTCGTCGATAGCCGCCGGCCCGGGTATCTTTATGCAGCAACAAGCGGAGGAGGCATTTACCGCCGTCGCCTGGATGGAGGCGCCTGGGAGGATGTGGCTCAAGGAGCCTTGCCGGCCAATCTGCGCGTGGATGGCCTAGAGATGTTAGCCGCTAGAGGGGGGCAACATCTCTTGTGTGCGCTCACCAACGGGGGCGTTTTCTGTAGCCCCGATCGCGGGCTGAGTTGGTTGCTGAGCAGCAGTGGTTGTCTTTATGGCACGAACATTCGCTGTTTGGAAGCCGACGCCGAGACCAGAGGCGCGCTTTATCTGGGCACTGCCCGCAACGGTATATACCGGGGGAACGATCTCGCGCGCCCGATATCCGCCCGAGCGGTGGCCTTGTATTTCCTCGGAGGTACGTTGGTTGTGGCCGTGCTTCTGGTGGCGCGTGCCCTCCGCGGTCGGCAGACCATACCGGCCTTGATCGCCGAGAAGGGCCAGCTTGATCAGCGTTGGGACGAGTGGAGCCAGGTGATCGAACAGACCTTGTTGCTCCATCATCGGGTGACAGCCGGGCTGATCGGGACCCGGATCCCCGATGCGATGCTGCCGCTTGCCCTGCGCCGTTATGTGGATGCCCGTCGTGCCCAGGATCTGATCTTTATCCAGGAGCCTCCGCGCATCGAACCCCGTCGCTTTGCCGAATTGGAGCGCTTGGCCAGCAATTGGCGTTCGCTCTTGGAGCGGTTGGATCACATCGCCAGTGCCACCCCCATCGCCGCGCGCTTGACGGAACAACTGTGCCAACTCTTGGGGTTTTCTGCGCTTTCTAACCGCACGTATCACGCCCTTTTTGGTTATATGGTCAGGGCGTCGACATTGCGGTTGAGCGTTCCTGCCAGTTTTCCTATCGTATTTGTGCTCAAACAAGATCTTGTTGAGCAAGATGTACGCGATATCCAGGATCTGATGCGAGTGCTCAACGCGACCTCTTTTTTTGCACTGCTCGTCGTCGTCAACGAGGACCCCGTCGACCGCAGCCAAAAGGAGACCCTCAAACGGCTGATGCAAGGCAGCGCCGATGATTTTATCGTGTTGGATTACCAGGATCTGTGCCAGCTCTACCTGGCTACCGATGCCGAGCGCCAATTGGTGCAGATCATTTTGCAACAAGTGGATCTCAGCGTGGTCTCGCCCTATGTCATCTCCGGCCCGGTGTCGGGCAATATGTTCTTTGGCCGGGATTATGAGCTAAAGGCGATCACCCGCACCGTGCGCGACCGGAGTTTTGCCATCGTCGGGGGGCGCAAGATCGGCAAAACTTCGGTGCTCACCAAGGTTCACCAATTGCTCGAACACACCGGCGGAATCTCGGCCTTTTATCTCGATTGCCAGCATGTCATCGCCTATCGGGAATTTTTCGATGCTCTGGCCATCAAATGTCAAATCGATGTGGGCAATAATCCGGTCCCCGATATGCTGCGCCGGGTCGCCGTACACCTGCGACGCCGACAAGGCGGAGATACCCTCGTGATGCTGTTGGACGAAGTGGATCACCTCTTGGCCTATGACCTAGAGCAGCACATGAAGCTCTTTCGCGTCATGCGTGCGCTCTCTCAAGAGGGGTTGTGTCGCTTTGTGTTCTGCGGAGAGAAAAAGCTGAACCGCGCATTGCACGATCCCCGATCCCCGTTGTTCAACTTTTGCAATATTCTTCGGCTGAGCTACCTTTTGCCGCGCGACGCGCGACGCATCATCGTCGAGCCCATTACCGAGATGGGCATCTCTTTCGAACAACCCGACCTTTTGCCCGAGGCGATCATCGAGCTTTCTTCCTGCCACCCCAACCTGGTGCAGGCGGTCTGTCGTTCGCTCATCGCCAAGGTGAACGAACGGGGCGATCGGATCGTGCATATGGAGGATCTAGAGGCTGTGCGCGATTCAGACGAGTTTCGCGAATTCTTCCTTGAGGTGACCTGGGGCAATGCCGATGCGTTGGAGCGCTTGATCACCCTGTTGATGGTCGATTCGGGGGCCCGCACCGCCGAAGAGATCCGCGAAGCTTTGGCCGCTCAGGGGCTGGCCGTTTCCACCTTGGCCTTGGAGGAAGCGCTCGAGGGCCTATGGCTCTTTTCCATCTTGGCCAGGGAGGGGAACCGCTACACTTTTGCTGCACGGGCCTTCCCGGACATCGTCCGCGAGGCGGGGCTTTTGGAGGGACTGCGCGATGGCTTGGTGGAACAACTGCGCGCCCAAGGAGCCTGAGGGCCCGGAGAGACGGCTCGCCCCCTGGCCGGACAAGAAGTGAAAACCGCTAATGCGCGGTCTCCGCGGCGCTGGCGATGCCGATCCAGAAATGATGAGGCAGCACGTCGGTGGCGGTCAGGATCTTGATCCCCTCTCGGTGTTCAAAGCCTGCCGGCAAAGAGCTGGGATGAACATAGCAAACATTGGGCCGGTCGCCGTACTTGTGTTGGTAATAAGCAACGGCGCGCGCGATCTTGTCCTCCAACGAGCGGCCGGGCGCGTCGTCATACCATAGCATCCCCTGTTTCATCACCGCCAACCTCCTGAGCATCGGCTTTTTATGGCCTCTGCGCTATCCCCTGGAACGCTGCCCCTACCTCTGCGCGGGGCGAGAAGGTACCCTCGAATCCGCTCTGGCCCGTCACAAAGGCCAGCCCGATCAACAACAAGGCGATCTTGAGGATCACGATCCAAGCCGTACCTGAGGACGTTTGGGCAGACCATTTCATCGCGTATCCAACTCCTTTTAGGATAGGACATAACCGTGTCCCATTCGTCGTTGTCTTGGAGAGACGCCGGCCTTCCGTTTCCCCTGGAGGTCGTGTTGCGGGCGAGTGTGGGCAGGCCGCGAGAATAAAAGGTTTCTATACCCCTCGAGTTGGCGCCAGGCCGCCGTCTCTCTCCGTCCGGCTCCTTACACGGGCGGGCTCTAGAACCAATGTTCTATATCCCAGTATAGCAGAACATTAGTTCTATGTCAAGGAGAATTTTACTGGTGATTACCCACAAGTTGAGAGGCTCCACCAATCAGTGCATGATAGGTTTCGAGGAAGAAACAAATGCCCTGGGAGGTGGAGCCATGTGTAGAGTACCAGGTATAGAGGCGGTTGGCAA
>JACIWY010000035.1 GCA_014360745.1 Chloroflexota bacterium | reverse complement strand
TATCGGCGGCGAGCTTTTCAAAAACCACCGGGTTCTTGTGCCCGGCCGGGTTGATGGGCTCCCATCCTGGGCCAACGATGTGCCCGGGATGCACGATCGTCGCCGGAAAGCCCAAGCGACGCGATTGATCCCACAGATAGCGCTCGATGGCTGCTTTGTTAATGCCATAGGGACCGAAGGGCGCCCGTGGCTGTTCCTCCGTGGTCGGGGCGACTGTGGTAGGCCCATGTACCCATATAGTGCCGGTAAGCAAATAATGCTGCACCCTGCCGCGCAAGGCCTCCACCAACTGCTGCGCACTGGTCGGCGTAAAGCAGATCATATCGATCACTACATCGGGCTCCAGCGCGGCGATTTGTGAACCAAAGTTTCCGTCGCTTTCTGCGGCAGCGCGATCGATCACCGCTTGGCGTACTTGCTTCCAAGCGGCGTGTTGGCGATAGGGCCCACGTTTCCCCCGGCTGACGTTGATCACCTCATAGCCGGCTTCTACCAGCCTGGGCACGAGATAGGTGCCCACATGCCCACTCCCGCCGATAACCACTGCGCGCATGTCTTTACTCCCTGGCTCGAATTCCTTGCACTCTGTCCTTGGGCACTTGGGCCGTACCTCCTGTAGAGCGTACCTCCGCTGCTGCCCCAACGGCTGGCCTCTCCTCCCCCGATGTTTGCGCGGCCACGGCTGCGACCGCCGGCGCCTCGACGGTTTGGCCGGGGCGTGGCCCCAGCACCGCCGCTATCTCCTCGGCGTTCAGTTCCTCTTTTTCCAACAGCGCCTCTGCCAATGCCTGCACCTTGTCCGCATGGCGACGTAGCAACGCGCGGGTGAAATTCATCAATCGCTGGGCATAGGTGTCCATCTCTTTGATCATCTCGGAGCTCGGTGTCTCGCTATAGCCCAAGGAACTAAACAGCCCTTCCGCGGCCAACGCCAACAAGGCATGGCGCACAGTCGTCATATCTGCGGTGGCGCCCATGTGGGGTTCTCCGAGGAACTCGATCTCCGCCGCGCGGCTGGCGAGAGCGATGCAGATATGCTTAGCCACATCGCTGGCCTTGGCGCCCACGCGCTCCTCAGCCGGGACGTGGGCCACATGGCCTAGGCTGGCCGATCCTCGCGGCCCTCCGCTATAACGTACAATAGAGGCCCGCGTGATGCGCTCATCCGTCAAAGCCCAGGTAGCCACGGCGTGCCCGGCTTCGTGATAGGCGATGGCCCGCCGATCCTCTGGTAGGATGCCGGCCACCGGTTGCCGCAATCCTTGATGCTGTTCAGCCAACGCAGCTTGCAGATCGGCGTTGGTGATCCCCTCGCGTCCGTGCATCAACGCAAACGCGGGGGCACGGCGGATGATGATCGTCATCAAGTCCGCCGGCGTCAAGCCGATCGTGTCTGAGGCAAATCCCTCTATGTCGATCGGTTCCAGGGTGCGCACCCGCGCCAGATAGCCCTTGATCACTTCAATACGCCCTTGGCGATCGGTGGGATCGACGCGAATTTTAATGTCTAGCCGGCCGGCGCGCGTGAGCGCCGGATCGAGCACATCGGGGCGGTTCGTGGCACCGATCGTCATCACCCAGAAATCGGGCGGAGGCAGCTTCTTGCCCAGCAATTTATACCACCGCGTTTGGAACTAACCCCGCCGCTCGTTGATGCCGTCGAGCTGGGTAAGCAGGGTGTTCAACACGCCTACGCCACCGCCAAACCAAGGCATCCCGCCCAGCAACCCCGTTTGCGTCTGCCCACCGGTCACGCCACCGCGCGTCATGCCCACCGAATCCAGCTCGTCTATAAAGACGATGCAGGCTCCGTAACGTTTAGCCAAACGTCGGGCCTGGCTGTACAAGCGCATCACCTTAATGGAGCCCACGCCCAACCACATGGAAATGAGCCGCGAGCCATCCAAGCCTAAAAAGGGCACGGCCGATTCGCCGGCCAACGCTTTGGCCAGATAGGTCTTGCCCGAGCCCGGCGGCCCGGCCAATAACACACCGGTTACCGGCTGGCCGCCCATCTGACGTAGTTTCTCCGGATGGCTGAGCAGCTCCACCCACTGTCGCGCCACAGCCAACAACTCCGGTTGCCCCCAATAGTCCTCAAAGGTTACCTCGCCGGCTTGACCGGGCATGATCTTGATCGTCTTGACGCCGCCCAGGTAATACATGAGGAACCCAAAATAGAACACGACATTGATAATAGCCAGCGTGGCCATCATGCCCACATTAACGGCCACGCCGGCCAGGGCGATCAGTGCTCGCATGACCGCCGCGCTGCCCATGGCCAGGGCGAGCACCAGCAAGACCACGCCGATGCGCAGAATATGATGTCGATTCCGTCTCCACCAACGCTTCATCTGGTTACACCACTATCTCTAGTCGACCCACTTGGGCGCCAATCGCTCACCGTGCGCTTGCCTAGTAAGTAATGTCGGAAAGCAGCATAACCTTGAACAAGCCACCTGCCCAAGGTCCGATCACCTAGCAATGCCGATACGCCGAGCCACCACGTGCGCGGATCCAGGGGCACCTCGCGCACAAGTCGCCAAACATGTCGGCGTGCATCCGAGATTTGTCCTCGGGTCAATTCCAACCGTACAACACGACGGAGCGCTTGATGCCGCCTGGAAGTACAAGCGCCGGCCAAAAAAGGATAAGCTTCCGCCACTCGACGGGTGGCCTCCATCCAACCGCTGATGCGCTTGGTTATGTGTGTCGAACTGGTGTTGATGGCGTGCAACCTCCATTCGACGAGGGGCTCGGCAATGTGCCCTATCCTCCAGGTGTTGGCAAAGCGAATCCAAAACTCCCAGTCCTCGCCACCAAAGAGGTCTTCGGCGAAACCACCGCTGGCCAGCAAAGCCGCGCGCCAGACGGCTACCGCGCTGTTGCGCAGCGGGCTGTGGCATAGGAAACGCATAAGCTCTTTTCGCCCAGCGCGTTCCCAGGCAAAACGAGCGCGCCGGCCGTTTTCCAGCACGGCGGCGCCTTGGATCTCGCGGCCGGCCTCGTCGATAACGGTTATGTCCGCATGTGCTGCCTGGATATCGTGATCCTCGGTCAGGCGATGTACCTGCTTTGCCAAGTAATCCCTTCGCCAGCGATCGTCCTGATCGAGCAAGGCGATGATCTCGCCCTGTGTGCGCCGAATCCCCTCCATCCGCGCACCGGCAGCGCGTCTGTTCGCGCCCAGTCGGACGAGGGTGATCTTGTCAGGATAGAGACGCTGATACGCTTCCGCCAACTCGGCGGAGCGATCCGGCGAGGCATCGTCGACGATGGTCAAATGCCAGCGCGAGTAGCTCTGCCTCAACACGCTCTCGATGGCTTCTCTCAGCCAGCGTTCGCCGTTATACACCGGCAAGATGACGTCAACCAATGGTTCGCGCATGATGTTTGGGCTAAGAGCCTTGTTTCAGCGAGGCGAGCGCACGTTCGACCTGCGCCTTGCGTTCAGGGTCATCGCTCACCTCAAGAAAGCGTCTCCAAGCCGCTGCGGCAGCTTGGGTTCTGTCTGCCTGCCAATAGAGCTGGCCCAGATAGAACAGGGCGTTCGCTTGCTGAGGATCAAGCTCGATGGAGCGTTCCAGCGCCTTGATAGCCGCTTCCTGGTCTCCTTCATCGCCCCGCCGCACATAGACCATAGCCAGATGATAGTGCACATCGGCGTCTTCGGGACGCAGCTTTGCCGCCATTTCCATCTGCTGCACCGCCCGCTCGATGTCCGCATAGGAACGATAATGATACGCCATGCCCAAAAAGTAGCGATATAGCGCCTCTTCCGGATCGAGCGCCACGGCCCGTTCCAACGCCGACACCGCCTTGTCGAGTTCGTCGCGTTTCAAGTATAAACGGCCTAATTGCCCCATGACCAGGGGGATATCGGGATCGATGGCTGCCGCCCGCTCCAATTCCTGCAACGCCTCGTCCTCCATGCCGCGTTGCATATAAAGGCTGGCCAGCGCCACATGGGTTGGGGCATAATCTTCCTTAAGGCGCAAAGCCTCCCGATAACGCTTTAGCGCCTCGTCGTATACTTCTTGCTGTTGCAGTTCGTGCCCCTTTTCCAGGATGGCGTCGATCATTTCCACGCCAACCGACGATCCCTGCTCTGCGGCATCGACGGCGCCCTGTTCGCGCAGCCAGGCCACACCGGGCAAATCGAGCACGCCGCGCCACAAGCTGAGGAGGGCGTCGCCCAACGTGTAACGTATGGGCGTCACCAGAACGATCAACATAATGAGAGCGATGGCTATACCCAAACCAATGAGCAACCCAATACGACGATTCAGTAACATTTTGCTCGATCCGCTCAAGCCGCAAGGAACGGCCGCTAAACTCTGCATTTGAAGAATAGCACACCCCTAAAGGGCAGTCAACGATGGCATTATGGTCGATTGTCGGGATCGCCTTGACTTGTGGTGGCTCATCCGCTAACGTTAGCAGGGAACGAGGCAACCTTGGGAGTAATTATTGCGATACGATGGATGTGAGATGAAGGAGAGGATCAAATGACCGGAATGACCAAACGTGAACGCTTGGAGTGTACCTTTCGTGGCGAGGCGGTAGATCGCCCGGCAGTGGCTTTATGGCGCCATTGGCCGGTGGATGACCGCGATGCGCGGGCTTTGGCCAGGGCACAGGTCGCCTTTCAGCGCGAATACGATTTCGATTTCATCAAGGTAACGCCCAGCAGCAGTTATTGCCTGGAGGATTGGGGCGTCCGGGATATGTATCGCGGGAGCCTTGAGGGCACTTTTGAATACACGCATTACCCGATCAAAAAAGCCGAGGACTGGCAGTCCTTACCGACTTTGGAGCCGCGACAGGGTGCCTTGGGGCGCCAACTCCGTTGTTTAGAGCTCATTTGCGAAGCGGTCGGCGAAGAGGTGCCCTTTATCCAGACGGTCTTTAACCCCCTTTCGCAGGCCAAGAATCTGGTCGGGTCCGATGCGCTGCTAGTGCATCTCCGCCGCTATCCCAGGGCGTTGCGCCGTGGTTTAGAGACGATCGCGGACACGACCGTCCGTTTTGTCCGCGAGGTCATCAAGACGGGCGCGGCGGGCATTTTCCTGGCCGTGCAACACGCCTCCTATGCTCTTCTCTCGGAAGAAGAGTACACCGCCTTTGGCCGACCTTATGACTTACAAATCTTGGAGGCGACGGAAGGCGCCTGGTTCAATTTGCTTCATTTGCATGGCGATGAGGTGATGTTCGACCTGCTTCGCGACTATCCGGTGCAGGTTATCAACTGGCACGATAGAGAGACGCCTCCCAGCTTGGCCGAGGCCATGGAGCGCTTTCCGGGAGCTCTGTGCGGCGGCCTGCGCCAATGGGAGACGATGGTGCGCGGCGCCCCGGCCGATGTGCGTGCCGAGGCCCTGGATGCTCTACGCCAGACGGGCGGGCAACGCTTTATCCTGGGCACCGGCTGCGTTACGCCCATCGTGGCGCCAATGAGCAACATTCGCGCCGCACGCGAGGCCGTGGAATCTTATGTCGCCTAACATGTGAGCGTCCGGGGTAGCTAGTGGCCTGAGTAATATGCGCCAATGTTCAGAAACGTTTGACAGTGGCGTGCGCGTCCATGTATAATTAGATGTATGATCTCGCTGCTCTGCTCTCACCCACTATCTAAAGAGCAAATCTCAGAGGAAGGAACCGTCTATGGCTCAGAGCGCAGGTGTCCGGGTGGAAGTGGAGGCGGTGCGTTGGCGTTTTACCCTGGCCAGGGTCCTCGGAGTGAGCAGCCCGTTAGGCATTCATCGTGCCTTATGGGGTTATATCTTTTTGTCCCCCTGGGCGATTGGGCTGCTCGTCTTTGTTCTGGGGCCCATCGTCGCCTCGGCTTATTTCGGCTTTACCGAGTACGACGTCCTCTCGCCCCCTCGATGGATCGGCATCGCCAATTACACCAAGGCCTTTACCGACGACGAGCTTTTCTGGCCCTCCCTTGGCCGTACCTTTAAATACTCGCTCGTGGTTGTGCCTGTCGGGATGGTCGGTTCCCTCATTCTGGCCATGCTGCTCAACCAGGGGGTGCCGGGCACCAACATCTTTCGCACGCTCTTTTTCTTGCCCAGCCTGACCCCCGCCGTGGCCCTTGCCCTATTGTGGAAGTGGCTGTTGCACCCGACCGTCGGGCCGGTCAATGTCATGTTGGGGTGGTTGGGCATCAGTGGCCCGGCTTGGATGGCCAGCAAAGATTGGGCCTTGCCGGCCTTGATCATGATCAGCCTTTGGGGAGGCATCGGCGGCGGGAGGATGCTCATCTTTTTAGCCGGCTTGCAAGGGGTGCCCCAAGAGCTTTACGAGGCTGCCGAGATCGATGGCGCTGGCACCTGGCACAAATTTTGGCACGTCACGCTGCCCATGATCTCGCCGACGATGTTCTTTAACCTGATCCTCGGCGTCATTGGGGCGTTGCAAGTCTTTACCTTATCTTATGTGGCCACCCTCGGCGGTCCCTCTTATGCTACCTGGTTCTATGCGCTACATATTTATCGCCAGGCCTTTGAGTATTTCCGCATGGGTTATGGCTCGGCTCTGGCTTGGATCTTTGTGGTGATCCTGCTCATCTTTACCTACTTTCAGCTTAACCTGTCCCGACGCTGGGTTTATTACGCAGGGGAGTGATAATGTATGGCAGCCAGTAGCTCCGTCATAACCTCGAGTGGCCTTCGTCCTACTGGGGGAAGTGTCAAACGGCACAAGACGATCAATTTGGTCCTGCTTTATGCTATCATAATACTGCTCAGTGTTGTTTTTATGTTCCCCTTTTTCTGGACAGTTTCCAGCTCACTCAAGACGCCGGAGGAGATCAATACCTTTCCGCCCACCTGGTTTCCCAAAGTGCCCCAGTTTGTCAACTATGTCCGTGTGTTCCAAAAGGTGCCCTTCCTGACCTGGATCAAGAACAGTGTGATCGTCGTCATCTTGGGCACCTCCGGGGCATTGATCTCTTCCTCCATCGTCGCTTATTCCTTTGCCCGTTTTGAGTATCGCGGCCGCGATCTCATTTTTCTCATCACCCTGGGCACGATGATGCTGCCGGCGCAGGTGACGCTGATCCCTCAGTTTGTGCTTTTTCACAAACTGGGTTGGGTGCCTTCGATCAAGCCTCTTTGGGTGCCGGCCTGGTTTGGGGGTGGCGCGTTCAACATCTTTTTATTGCGTCAGTTCATGATGTCGTTGCCCAAAGACCTGGACGAAGCAGCGGTTATCGACGGGGCCAGCTATCCGCGCATCTTTTGGCGCATCGTTATCCCGCTCTGCAAACCGGCCCTGGCTACGGTGACTGTGCTTTCCTTCATTGGCCGTTGGAACGACTTTATCGGTCCGCTGATCTATCTCAACACCAGGGAGACCTTTACCTTGGCCGTCGGGCTCAGTTATTTCCAGAATTTGCCTGAAGCCCCAGGAGTGCCCTTGTATCATTTGTTGATGGCGGCGTCGGTGTTGGCCATTTTGCCCATTTTGGTGCTGTTCTTCTCGGCGCAACGCTATTTCGTGCAGGGCATTGTCCTGTCGGGTATCAAGGGGTAAAGGAAATCGAACGCGGTTAGCCGCGGCCAGTTCTGAACGAGGAGGGAAGTCGCAGGAAGAAAAAACGGATCTGAAATTGTCGGTTCTGTTTGTTTCTTTTGACGAATCTCTGAGGAAGGAGCAAGCGTTATGTCCAAGCAAATGACTCGCCGCACATTGCTCAAATCGGCGCTGGTTCTGGCTGTGATGGCCCCTCTGGCCCAGGCTTGCGCGCCCAAGGCCGAGCCCACCGCCGCCCCTGCTCAGCCCAAACCTACAGAGCCCAAAGCGCAGGCGCCAGCTCCGGCCAAAGAAAAAATCAAGATGAGTATCGCCACCTATGCCGCCACCCATAACGATTGGCAGCGTGTCATGGCCAAAAAGTGGGCCGCCGAGCATCCGGAGGTCGAACTCACCATCGACGAGGTGCCTTACGGCGAGATGAACAAGAAACAGCTCGCCCTGTTGGCCACCGGCAACTTGTGGGATGTCTCTTTTAGCGGTATCAAGTGGTATCCCTTCTCCGTCGTCAAGGGGTGCTTTTTGCCCTTGGATGACTATGTGGCCGCCAAGGATCCAGGCATGGACGACTTTTTGCCCGTAGGCATCGAGACCGCCAAGTGGGATGGCAAGCTGTACGGCTTGCCCTACCTGGTGCACCCGGGCAACGTGGCCCTCATTGGCACCAACCTGGACATGCTCGCCGCCAAGGGCATCCAGCCGCCCACCGACGACTGGACGATGGAGCAGTATCTGGAGCTATGCGTCAAAACCGCCGATCCGGATAACAAGGTGTTCGGCACCAACTATCTGTCCAGCAACTTTTATGACTGCGCTCCCTTCCGCAGCTTTGGCTCCGATGTGATCGACAAGGAAGGGAAAAAGTTTTTGGTTGGCGCCGATCCCAAGGCGACCGAAGCGGCCAAGTGGATCACGGATCTGCGCGTCAAATATCATGTAGCTCCGCGCCGCGAAGAGGCGGAGGGCTTGAGCTTCCAGGCGGGGAACATGGTCACCCGCACCCTGGGCACCTATTGGGTGCGCGGTATCGCCGAGGAAGTGGGCGACAAGTTCAAGTACCAGCTCAACCTACACCCCAAGGGGCCGGAGAAGCGCGGCTATCAGGTGTTCACCGAGATGTTCTCCGTCTACTCCAAGTCCAAGTATCCCGATCTGGCCTATGACCTGGTCGTGTTGGAGACCTCGGAGGAAGCCGGCATCGAGGCTGTGGAAGTGAACAAGGTGCAGCCCACCGGCCGCAAGTCGATCTGGAACCGTCCTTCGGTGGTGCAGATTAACGATATCTATGCGCGCGCGGCCGAGTGGATGGCCACCACGGAAGGGCCCTTCCCCATGCCCTACAACGTGCGCTTCCAAGAGCTTCAGGATACGTGGGCCAACAACGCCTTGGATGTCTTTTTCGGCGAGATCCCCTTTGAAGAAGGGATCGAAAAGTTGCGCAAGGCCTGCCAGGCGGTGATGGATCTGCCGCGCCCCTAGTACCTAGAGGTACATTCTTGGATCGTACACGGACAGCCCGCGGTACTGCGCCGCGGGCTGTTGATTTATGCTCCGGTCGAGTTCCTCGGTGCAACCGTTGCGACGATAGGTGATTTTCTTCACGTCTTGTTAACGTCATAGCCAAGACTCCCTCAAGCTATTCAGCCCCCAATACCCAACCTACAAGGGAGATTTCTCCCGTTTGAGTGTAATATCTATGCCCTAGGCCCGTCGTAATGGGTGTGGGCCATGCATAGTAAGCCCCTGTTTCGGGGGGCCGTCACAAAAGAAAATGAGGAAAGAGACGGATGAGAGCGAAGCGAATTCTGTCGTTGGTATTTGCCGCGTTGCTGGCTATAAGCTTGGCCTTGCCCGCTGCCCTCTTGGCCGAAGGGCGCAAAGGGCAGGTGGTCAAGTTCAGCGGGGTGGCGCAGCAGATAGATGTGCCAGAAGGGGCGGAGGCCCTCAGCGCCTGGCGGGTCGATGGGCAAACCGTGCTTGTGACCACGGAAACCAATCTGGTCACCTCGCATGGGCCGCTTGAGGATGGCGCCGAGGTGATGGTCATCGGGCGCCAGGAAGGCGAGGATGCGCCCGTGATCGCCATTGTGCTGCGGCTGCTTAAGCAAAAGACGCCGCGGACGTCCAAGGTGTTTGTGCGTGGGGTCATCAGCGAGATGGACGTGAGTGACGATGGCGAGGGGCACATGGTGGGCAGCATCGTCATCGAAGGTGTCACCATCTTGGTGACGGCGGACACCCTCGTGGAGGGCGAGCTGGCCGTCGGCGCCTATGTCATCGTTCGCGGCATCGCGGTGCCCGAAGGGGTGCAAGCTGAATATATCCATGTGCGCGAGCCCGAGGAGGAGCAGGAGGAAATCGTCGAGTTTTGGGGGGAGATCGTAGCCATCGGCAACGACGACACAGGCGATTATTACGACATCCGGGTTGGCGACGAGGACGACGATGAGGAAGAAAACGATGTCCGGCGCGTCTATGTAAACGAGGAAACCAACCTGCCCGAATCGCCGTTGGGCATCGGCGATATGGTGCGGGTGCGCGCCCGCGAAGCGGAGGGTGGCACGCTGTGGGCCATCGCCATTGGACGTATCGAGCCCGATGGGTTCGTTCCCGAGCTGGTCTCTTTTAGCGGGCCGATCCAGCGCTTTGCGGCCGGATTGGAGGGGCGCTGGCTCATCGCCGGGGTACATGTCGTGGTCACCGACCGCGAGATCGTCGAAGGCGAGCCGCGCGTCGGCTATGAAGCCGAGGTGGAGGGGCTGCGCTATCGAAACGGCCTTGTTCACGCCACCCGCGTTGTCATCATACCCCCCACAGTGGAACCGGAGCCGGACGAGATCACCTTCTCCGGTGCGGTGTTGGACATGCCCCCGCACAGGAATGGCACTTGGACGGTCGACACCTGGAGGTTCATCGTGAATTCCAAGACGGTCGTCTCGGATACCATTGCCCTGGGCGATATGGTGCAGGTGACCGCCGTACAGGCCGGGCGAGGAATGCTTTTCGCCAAAAGCGTTATAAAGATCGTCGCGCCCACCGAGACGCCGGAACCAACCGAAGAGGCGACCGTGACACCGACCGATGAAGCTACGCCAGAGATCACCGAGACCGCGGAGGTTGAAGAGCCAACTCCATCTTCCACTCCGCACAGGCCTAAACCCACCAAGACCCCCAAGCCCCCTCGGCCGCATGGAGCGCGTGGCGGATATGTCTATTAGAAGCGGATTCGTCATCCGATCGGCAACTCTTGGCGCCGCTCTGTCGTTCGTCTTTTTGGTCATCGTGCCGCTGTGTGGCGAGCCAGTGGTCGCCGAGGGCCTTTGGCTCCCTGCGCAGAACCTGGCGCCATCCGCCGGCGATGCCGTCGATGTGGCCCTAGCTCGCGATGCAGAGGGACGAGTGCACGTCGTCTGGAGCGAGGGTGGTTTGCTCTATCACCGCGTTCGCGTCGGAGGGGCTTGGTCTGCACGCACCGAGATCGGCATGGGAGATCGGCCCTCGCTGGCCGCCGACTCTGCCGGGCGGGTACATCTTGCCCATATCGCCAGGGGGCACGAGGTGGATCAGGTCTATTACCGCACCTGGGCCGCCGGGGCAGGCTGGGGTTCGGCGCTGAACATCTCCGAGAGCACCAATCCAACGCTCGATCCGGCCATAGCCGTGAGCTCATCCGGCAAGCTGGCGATCGTCTGGACGGAGTTGAGCGGCGATGCCTTATTGCTCTATGCGGGGCGTTCCGAAACCGGCGCCGTATGGAGCGCCGCGCCCGTGCCTCAAGCCTATGGCACGAACGCGGCCGTCGTTTTTAATGGCCCCGATCGGCCTGTAGTAGCCTGGCAAGACGTTTTTGATGAGGGCTTTCCCTTGGAGGTTTTGGTCAGCGAGTGGACGGGCGCTGCCTGGACGCTGCCGGTGGATGTCTCCTTCAGCCCGCTGGCCGAGTCGCTCCAACCCATGTTCATCTCCGCCCCTGCGGGCCTGGCTTTGGCGTGGATAGAGGATGGCCAGGTTGCCATCGTGCAACGAGACGGCGAAGGTTGGGGTGACCCTCGAGTCGTCCATTCTTCCGGCGTCATTTCGCTGACGGCCGGCGGCGATGGCGGCGATAAGGCCCATCTTTTGTGGGCCCAAGGCGACGGCACGATTTGGGAGCAGAGTTGGGATCTCGGTGCCGGCTCTTTAGGGCCCGCTGGTCGCGTGGCGTCTGGCCAAGTTCAGATCGGCCAGGTGTCCGTGGCCGCAGATACTCGATCTGCCTATGCGGCCTGGATCGCCGCCGGGCCGGAAGGGCAGGACGTTTTTTTCAGCATGACCATGGACCAGAGTCATGAACTGGCCCTGCCGTTGATCAGGCGGCGCTGACTCGTTGGCGCGCTGGTTGCCCAGCGCTTTTAAAGTGCTGGGCAACCCCAAGATCGCTATTCTCGCAGGGGATGGTGTTTGCCCTGTGGACGAGGGGGCCACGCTCCTGTTTTTGTTATCCTCCAAGGTCTGGCATTCTCCCTTCTTGCCTTTCCCTCATAATCGTCCCCCGCCAATCCACGGGCAGTGCCAAACACGTCAAAGGTGGGCGCTTGAACCGCAGGCCCTCTGGCCGATATTCCCTTTCATCCCCCAGTTGATTTTACGGGCGTTTCTGGAACCGGCTCGATCTCGAGCGCCACGACACCCAGGGCCTCCTTCGCCGGCGGGTAGATGGCGCGCAGGGCGGGCAACAGTTCTTCCGGCGACAGGTCGGGCGCGATGGTTGCCGGATCCTCATGAGCCAGGAGGTCGGCGAAATCGGCATAATGGGCGATGCGGGTAATGCGATAACGATGCTCGCCGTTCAGCAACAACAAGTCGCCCTCTCTCAGGCGCAGGATGTTGGAATAGCCCACGCGCACCTCGACCGTCTTATGCCCGGCCAGGATCTGCCCCAGATATTCGTCCTTGATCCATAAGGTCTTGGTGCGGGGTGTATGGGCCATGACCTGAGCTCATAAAAAGATGCTTGGCAGTGGATGAGGCAATCAATATAATGCACGCGCCTTGAGTATAGCGACCCGCCAAGGGGCGCGCAAGCCAACGTCGGCGCTATTGGAGTTGGCTCATGCCCAGACCACTTTGGAGGAGAATCATGGCCAGCGGCGATACCTTGAGGAGCAATGATTGGGAGAATCCGCGCATCTTTCAGCGCAACAGGGAACCCGCACATGCTAGCGTTATCCCGTATGATACGCTGCTTGGCGCCAAGCTAGGCAGACGCGAGGCATCTGGCTATTTCCGGCTTCTAAACGGCGATTGGCAGTTTCATTGGGCGCCCAATCCGGATGCGGCGCCCGAGGCCTTTTATCGCTGGGACTATGATGCCAGCGACTGGGCTACCCTTCCCGTGCCCAGCAATTGGCAACTGCACGGTTATGGCGTGCCCATGTACACCAACGTCCAGTATCACTTTGACGCCAGCGACCTGCCTCGCGTTCCGCACGACAAAAACGAGGTTGGTTGCTATCGCACCCTTTTTGATGTCCCTGAGAGCTGGGACGATCGGCAGGTGTTCGCCGTCTTTGAGGGGGTGGATTCGGCCTTTTATTTGTGGATCAACGGCCAGCGGGTGGGCTATAGCCAGGATAGCCGCTTGCCTGCCGAGTTTAACATCACGCCGTATATACGCCCTGGGCAAAATTTGATGGCCGTGCGGGTCTATCGTCTATCCGATGGCAGCTATCTCGAGGATCAGGATCATTGGCGTTTGAGCGGCATCCATCGCGATGTCTACCTCATCGCCACGCCGCCGGTACATGTGCGCGATGTGCGCATTCAGACACCCTTTGACCAAGAGATGACCGATGCCACATTGCGCATTCGGCTCAAGATCACCAATTATACCGATCGCCCCCTGCGCGAACATACGGTGCGCGCGCGTTTATTGGATGCCGATGGCCAGCAAGTGTTCGACCGGCCGTTGGTGAGCACCATTTCGGTGCGGGGTAGCAGCGAGTTGGTTCTAGATATGCAAAGGCGGATCAAGGCGCCGCGCAAATGGTCGGCGGAGGATCCCTATCTGTATATGCTCATCATCACACTCATGAACGAGGACGATGAGGTGCTGGAGGTTGAGCGGTACAACGTCGGGTTTCGCCAGGTGAGCGTCGTCGATGGGCAACTGCTGATCAACGGCGCGCCCGTGCTGCTCGGCGGGGTAAACCGCCACGATCACGATGCCGTGCGTGGCAAGGCGGTGACCCTGGAGGATATGGAACGGGACGTGCTTTTGATGAAGCAGCACAATATTAACGCGGTGCGTACTTCGCATTATCCCAACGATTCGCGCTTTCTCGATTTATGCGATCATTATGGCTTGTATGTCATCGACGAGGCCAATATCGAGTCTCATGGCGTGTGGGACCGTCTGACGAAGGACCGCGAATGGCAGGCGGCATTTCTAGACCGACTGACGCGCATGGTCGAGCGCGACAAAAATCATCCCTCGGTGATCATCTGGTCATTGGGCAACGAATCGGGCTATGGTCCCAATCACGAGGCAATGGCCAACTGGGTTCACGAAAACGATCCCACGCGCCTCGTGCACTATCACCCTGCCGAGTACGCGCCCACGGTGGACATGATCTCTTTTATGTACCCCACCATAGAAAAGCTCGTAGATGCAGCCACCCACGATGGGGATACACGGCCCATCCTTATGTGCGAATATGCTCATTCGATGGGCAATAGCACCGGCAACTTGAAGGAGTATTGGCAGGCCATCGAGAGCCACAAGCGGCTCATCGGCGGTTGTATTTGGGATTGGATCGACCAGGGATTGCGCCGTGAGACCGAAGATGGGCGCGTGTGGTATGCGTATGGGGGCGATTTCGGCGATGAGCCCAACGATGGCAACTTTTGCATCAACGGTCTGCTCTTTCCCGATCGCACACCGCAACCGGCATTGATGGAGTACAAAAAGATCCTCCAACCGGTGCGTGTCGAGCCGGTGGATGCAGCGCAGGGAGTGGTGCGCATTACCAATCGGCGCGCTTTTACGACGCTGGCAGATCTGCGCGCGACCTGGGAGCTATCTGAAGATGGGGTCGCCTTGCAGAGCGGAGAGCTGGAATTGCCCCCGCTGACCGCCGGAGAAAGTGCCGTGCTCACAGTGCCTTTTGAGCGGCCTCAGGCCAAGCCGGGCAGCGAATATTGGCTGAACCTGCGTTTCAGCTTGGCAGAGAACGCATCTTGGGCCCAAGCAGGCCACGAAGTGGCCTGGGAACAAATCAAGGTGCCGTTCGAGGCGCCCGAGATGCCTTTGGTTTTGGCCGCCAACGTGCCCCGCCTTCAGTTGGAGACGACCGATACAACCCTGAACGTGCGTGGCAGTGATTGGAGCCTGCTCATCGATCGTGAGCGCGGGTTCTTCTCTTCCTGGCAGGTAAGCGGTATAGAACGGATCGTCGCTGGCCCGAAACTCAACGTTTGGCGCGCGCCCACCGATAACGATGCCAATACGTGGGGG
>JACIWY010000349.1 GCA_014360745.1 Chloroflexota bacterium | reverse complement strand
CCCTGCTACAACGAAGAGAGCGGCATTGCCCTGACCCTGGGGGATATGCCCGCCATCGTCGACGAAGTGATCGTAGTCGATAACAACAGCCGCGATCGCACCGCTGAAGTGGCGCGGAGCCTGGGGGCGGTCGTCATTCACGAGCCGGTGCAGGGGTATGGCGCCGCCTACAAACGGGGATTCCGCACCGCCAAAGGCGACATCATCGTCACCATGGATGGCGATGGCACCTATCCGCGTAACTTTATCCCCGTGTTGTTAGATGTGCTCATCGACGAAGATCTCGATTTCATCACCTGCGATCGCACCGGCCACAAGAGCCGTGGCTCGGGCACGGCGCTAAGAGTGTTCGGCAATTGGGTATTGGGCGTCGTGCAGGCGCTACTTTTCGGCCACTATATATCCGATTCCCAATCCGGGATGTGGGTGTTCCGCCGCTCTATTTTGTCCCTTATCGAGTTGACCAGCGATGGTATGGCACTCTCGGAAGAGATCAAGATCGAGGCCTTTTCTCATCCTGATATTGAGGCTCGCGAGTTGCCCATTTACTACCGGGCGCGGGTAGGGGAGAGCAAGCTCAATGTCTGGAAAGATGGTTTTCGCAACTTGTTGTTCCTCTTCCGTAAGCGCTGGATGATGTTGGGCTTTGTTCGGCAGCGGCGCGGGTTCCAGCCGGTGATTGGGCGGCAGGCACTTCAGAGCCCCTCAGTGGGCCAAGTGCCCGGCGCTCGCGGGCAGGGCAAAGGATGAGTATGGGCGCGAGCGTAGCCTGGCCACAACCCAGGCAAACCATCGATGTGGGCAGACGGTACGGCTCTTGGGTGACCAGGCTGTTCGTTTTGCTACTCTTTGCGCTGTTCACCGTGTTCATGACCTGGCCGTTGATCCTGAACCTGCAGGAGGCCATCCCAGGCCCTCCATGGGACAATTTCGTCTGGCTCTATGATCTATGGTGGTTCCGGCACAGCGTCGTCGATTTGGGCCAATGGCCTACCTTTAACCCCACCATCTTTTACCCTTACGGCTATGACCTGAGCCTGTCGGAGACGATGTATGCCAACAAGTTGCTCATCGCGCCGGTTCTTTTTTGGGGCGACGAGGTGTTGGCCTACAACATCCTGGTGTTGCTAACGTTCATCCTGACCGGATACACGACCTACTTGCTCATCGCCTACTTGACGGATAACCAATACGCTGCCGTGGTGGGCGCGGCCACTTTCGCCTTTTGCCCCTATCGGATGCACGCTTTGGCGGCGGGCTGGCTGCCCCTTCTCGCCACTCAGTGGATCCCCCTGGCTTTTCTTTACTTGGAGCGTACCTTGCGCGAGGATCGCACTCGCTATGCGCTCTTGGCCGGGCTCTTTTTGGCCCTGACTTTTCTCTCTTCCTGGTATTACGTGCTGATCGTTGGGGGGATGACGGCCTTGTACTTGCTCGTGCGCCTGCTGAACCCCTCCAAGAACGGGCCGGACAGGGGCCGGGCGATGTGCCATTTGGCCCTTGCCTTTGGGGTGACGTTGCTATTGGTGTTGCCCGTGGCCTTGCCTGTGATGCGAAACCGCTCGGGACAAATGAGCTGGTCGTTGGTCGAGGTGGAAAAATGGGCCGCGAGCCTCGAAGATTTCATCTTGCCCGGCATCTATCACCCCGTCTGGGGCGAAATGGTTCTACAGCTGCGCGCCTACACTCTGCGCTATCCCTGGTACGCGCCCGGCTTTGTCTCCCTCGGCGTCCTGGCCACTCTCTTGGCGCTCAAGGGGTGGACGAGCAGCCGTGTGCCTCTCGTGCGGCCCCTCTTTTGGATGGGGGCGATTTCTTTTCTGCTGGCTTTGGGCGCCGTCTTGCATTGGAACCATCGCGTCGTCGAGGTGTCGGTGTCGCCATGGATCGAAAACCTGTTTTTGCGTGGTATGTCCACGCTCATGTCCAAATTGGCCTTGCACAAGGCCTCGATCTATGACATCAACTTTAACAGTGGGACGGTGTTCGTGCCCTTGCCCGCGCTCTTGCTCTATCTCTTTTTCCCCTTGGGCAACGCCGTGCGCACTTATTATCGCTTTGGGTTGATGACGATCTTTGCCGTCTCGATCCTGGCCGGGTTTGGGGTGGCTGCCTACACCGGCGGGATGCGATTGCCCGAATCGATCTTTCGATTGCGCGGCCGTTACGACCTGAGCGCTCGCCCTTCGATCAGGCGCCCCATGGCTCGCCCCGTCCTGGTGGCGGCGCTCTTGGTCGTGGCCGTGCTCGCCGAGTACACTGTGGCGCCGTTGGGTTTTGGCCTCTCGGAAGTGCGGCCTCAACCGTTGGATAACTGGTTGGCCGCCCAGCCGGCAGAGGTCGGCGGCAAGCCTGTCGTCGTCATGCAGTTCCCGCTCACCCGCGCGCTGAGCGGAGACAGCCTGTATCGTACGCGGTTCCATCGCAAGAACGCAGCCTATGGTCACGGGACGTTCTACCCCGATAGCTACTGGTACGCTATGCCTTTGCTGGGCACCTTTCCCAGCGAAAACTCGTTGCGGCTGTTGCAGGGGTGGGGGGTGACCTATGTGGCTGTGTGCGCTGGTGCGTACGACGCTGGCTGGGGAGACCTCCCCGATCAAACTTGGCGCCAGGTGGAAGAGGAAATCATAGCCCGTGCGCGAGCCGGGGTCTCGCCCTACTTGCGCTTTGTGGGGGTTGTCCAAGACGAGCCCTTCTGGCGCGATGAGCGGGTGTCGCACATCCTGTTCGGCAACCCGCCGGTGGTGCCCATCCTCATCGACAAGGTGTATATTTACGAGCTGAAATGAGCAGACATTACCGATCAAACCATGGCTGGCGCTCAATTCTTTTGTTGGCTTTTTTATTATCCTGTGTGTTTCAATTGTCCTGGGCGCGCGGCAATGCCGATGCTCTT
Source organism: Chloroflexota bacterium (assembly GCA_014360745.1). Taxonomy (GTDB): domain Bacteria; phylum Chloroflexota; class Anaerolineae; order UBA1429; family UBA1429; genus JACIWY01. Next base: position 1,482 of record JACIWY010000349.1, on the reverse strand, counting down.
GATCGAGGTTCGACCGGCGCAAGCGCGATTTCGTTAAGCGCGGAGCCCCAGACGCGGGTGTTCAGCGAAGGGCTGGAAGGTTACAGCGGGGTTGCTGAAACCTATATCCAACATGACTCCTCGGATCCTCACGGGGCCGAGCAGATGGTGCATATGAAAGAGACCTCTTATGGCACCAAACGCACCTTGATGCGTTTCGACCTCGCCGAGATCCCTTATTACATGGAGATCGTCGAGGCGCGGCTGGAGCTTTTTGTGGGGTATCGCTATCCTCAGTCGGCAGCGCCGGTCAACTTGTTCTATATGCTCAAGCCGTGGGATGAGGCGACAGCGACCTGGTCTAGCAGTGGGAGCTCCGGCGATTGGACGCTGCCCGGGGCCGGGGGCGAGGGCAGCGATTACGAAACCCCCGCCTTTGCCACTACCACGTTGCCGACGACCAACGGCTACCATAGCGTGGATATCACGGCGGCGGTACAACGTTGGGTGCAGAACCCTGCTGCCAATTACGGCTTTATGATCCGCGGCGCCAGCCCCATCGATGTGCGTTGCTGGTCTTCCGAGGATCCGCGACCGAACGAACGACCTCGGCTCGTCGTTACCTATCGGCTGCCGGCCAACATCACTCCACCGCCGACTCTCACGCCGACCTCGACCTATACGCCGATCCCTGCGGCCAGCCCGACGGCGACGCCGGCCAACGTCGTGCACTCTATCGGTGTGGCCGAGGTTTTCCCCCCCGATGATTATTACCGCCGCGAGAACGGTTGTATCCAGGCCGGACCTTATCCCGGCAATCCGGCCAGTATGGACGTGCTCTTGATCTGGGAAGGGATACCCACCTCGGCCTCGCTCTCGTTTTACTATGCCAACAACAATGCCCGTGCGAACTCGGTGTTCGTCAACGATCAATTTATCGGGCGGCTGCCGGGCGCCAACTATGCCACCACCTGTTCGGGGAACGCCAGCTACGCCGAGCTGCCCTTCGATCCGGCCATCGTGCGCAGCGGGATGAACAAGATCAGCATCATCGCCGATGTGGAGGGAGAAACCAATACCTGGAGCCTCCATGGGCCACAAATTCACCTGGGCGGGTTCGTCCAGGGCACCGACACTCGCGTCGTGCAGATTCCCAGCTCGTATGACGGCACGGTTCAGCGGGCGATGATCCAAAAGCCCATCGGCTATCGGCCGGGGATACCCGCGCCGCTGGTCATCGCCCTTCATGGCTGGGGCGGGCGAGATTACAACGCCCTGACCTGGTTCGCGCAGGCGGCCAGCGATCGTGGTTGGTTGTTGGCCTGCCCCGATACGCGCGCTACCTTTGCCCACACGCCCACCAAGGCGGTGCAACGCGACATCATCGATCTGATCGATTGGATGATCGCCAGCCCGGAATATGATGTGGATACCTCACGGGTCTATATCGTTGGTTCTTCGATGGGCGGCATGATGGCCGCGGTCATCGCCGCCAAATATCAG
>JACIWY010000348.1 GCA_014360745.1 Chloroflexota bacterium | reverse complement strand
ACCCGTCGACCATAGAGAAAAGGGGAGCCATGATCCAAGAAATTAGCGCCCAAGAGCTGGACGCCGAACGCTTTATCCAAGACCAGGTACAACACATCAGGGCCATCGTTCAAGATGGCTTGGCCATCAACGCTCTCTCCGGCGGCGTCGATTCCTCCACCGTGACCCTGCTCGGCCACCGCGCTCTGGGAGACCGCCTCCGTACCGTCTTTATCCAGAACGGCCTCATGCGCGAGGGCGAGCCGGAGCAGGTCGTGCAGGCTTTCCGCCAACTCGGCGTGCCGGTGGAGGTCGTCGACGCGCGCGCCGAGTTCTTTGCTGCACTCAAGGGGATCACCGACCCAGAGCAGAAGCGCGAGGCCATCACCCAGACCTTTTACCGCGACGTGTTCGGTCGCCTGGTGCGCGAGAGCGGGGCGCGCTTTTTGTTGCAGGGTACCATTCTGACCGACGTCGATGAGACAGTGGCCGGGATTAAGCGCCAACACAACGTCCTGGCCCAGCTCGGCATCGATCCACAAGAGGCCTTTGGCTACACCGTCATCGAACCGCTCATCCAATTGCGCAAAGACGGCGTACGCCAAGTCGCCAAGGCCCTCGGCCTACCCGACGGCATTGCCGAACGCATTCCCTTCCCCGGCCCGGCATTGGCAGCACGGATCATTGGCGAGGTCACGCCGGAGCGCGTCGAGACGGTGCGCAAGGCCACGGCCGTCGTAGAGCGCCTGCTACAGGGCAGCGGCGCCTTTCAATACATGGCCATCCTGCATGAGGACCGCGTCACCGGCATACGCAACGGGCGGCGGGAGTTCGGCCAGCAGATCGAGGTGCGCTGCTGGGATAGCGTGGATGCCCGCACGGCCACGCCCACACGACTTCCCTTTGAGACACTGGAAATCCTGGCCCAAAAGATCCTCGCCGAGGTGCCGGGGGTGGTGAGCGTTACTTACCACATAGCCCCCAAGCCCCCTTCGACAATGGAAGCCGTTTGACCTCGGCGGCGCCGAAAACCGTTTGCATCTTTGCACCAATGGGAATACCCTGTTTTTTACAAAACGACGAAACAGAAACAACTTTTCGTGCATCTACCTTTATCCGAAGGAGCTTGCCATGTCCGTTAAAATCGTCGTTCACACCGCCTTCGGGCCCGAGGCCCCGCTCCCATCCGAAAGCGCGGCCCTGGAGGGCCAACCCGATATCAAGTTCGTCAAAGCCGGCAAGCGTCGCACTCCGGCCGAGGTACTCGATGCCGTTCGCGATGCCGATGTCGCGCTGTGCGGCAGCGAACCCTACACTGCCGAGGTGTTCGCCGGCGCGCCCAAGCTCAAGGCCGTTCTCCGTTACGGTGTCGGCGTGGATACGATCGATCTCGACGCAGCCACACAATACGGCGTCGTCGTCGGTTATTATCCCGATTTCTGCATCCCTGAAGTAGCCAACCATGCCTTGATGCTGATGCTGGCCTGTTCGCGCAAGTTATTGCAAATGGACCGTACCCTGCGTGAGGAAGGCTGGAATGCAACTCGCGCATTGCGTTCTCCTATGGGTTGCATCCACGGTGAAACCCTCGGGCTGCTGGCGTTTGGCAACATTGCCCGTGCCATGGGGCAGCGGGGCAAGATGCTGGACATGCACGTCATCGCCTACGACCCCTTTGTCCCTGCCGAGGTGTTTGAGCACGAAGGCGTCGAGTCGGTGAGCCTCGAGGAGTTAGCCCGACGCTCCGATTACGTCTCTTGTCACATCCCGTTAAACAAACAAACGCGCGGCATGATCGACAAGACATTCTTCAGCCAGATGAAACCGACGGCCTATTTCATCAACACCAGTCGTGGGGCCGTGGTCAACGAAGCTGATCTCATCGCTGCCTTGCAAAACGGTCAGATCGCCGGCGCCGGCCTGGACGTGTTCGAAAAGGAGCCCCTTGAACCGGACAATCCCTTGCTGGCAATGAAAAATGTGGTCCTCACCCCACACATGGGCTCTTGCGCCGACGAGACGTATCGCCTGCGCGATATCCGTATCGGCCAAGACGCCGCCCGCATCTGTCGCGGCGGTCTCCCCGAACACGTGGCCAACAAGGCCGTGCTTGACCATCGCCGCACATGAATCCGCCCATCACGTCGATTCAGGAGGTACCATGAAACTCGCCCTCGGAATGCACGACATCCAAGAGGAGAACTTGGCCTTCGCCGTCCAGATCGGCGTCACCGACATCGTCGCCGCGGCGCCCGAAGTGGCCGCAGACCCGACGACGCCCGCGGGCCGGTATTACGATTATGAAAAGCTGGTACAACTGCGCACCCAGATCGAGAACGCCGGGTTGCGGTTGGCGGCCATTCAAAACTTTCCCTTGCCTTGGTATGAAAAAGCACGTTACGGCTTGCCGGGCGCTCAGCAAGAGATCGACAATTTTTGCAAAACCATCGAGAACGTAGGGCGAGCGGGGATCCCCATCCTGCACTACAACTGGCATGCGGTCAAAGTGTGGCGCACCAGCCGTCACACTCGCGGCCGAGGCGGGGCACTGGTCACCAGCTACGATCACCGCTTGATGGAAAACGCCCCCCTTATAGGCCCCAAAGAGATCGGCGAGGAAGAGTTATGGGGCACCTTCGAGGCGTTTATCAAGGCCATCATGCCCGTCGCCGAATCGGCGGGCGTCAAGATGGCCCTGCATCCCGACGATCCCCCGGTGAGCCCTATCGCGGGCGCGGCCTGTCTCTTTCGCAGCATCGAGGCCTTTCAGCGCGCGCTGGACATGGCGCCCAGCCCCTCCAACGGCCTCCTCTTTTGCCAGGGCTGTTTTGCCGAGATGTACGGCCAGGGCGTGTTCGATGCCATACGCCATTTCGGTCGCCAGGGCAAAATATTTTATGTTCACTTTCGCAACGTCGTCGGCAAAATGCCTGCCTTTCGCGAGGCATTCATCGACAACGGCGATATCGACATGCTTGAGGCAATGCGCGTCTACAAAGAGGTCGGCTTTGACGGCCCCATGATTCCCGATCACCTGCCCCATATGCCCAGTGACGATGCTTATGCCAAACAGGCCCGTGCTCATGCCATCGGTTATATGAAGGCGCTGATGCAGGCCGTGGGCGGATTGGGGTAGCTTCCATGATATCCTTCGAAGAACAGGCCAACGCGGCTCGAGGACAGTATAAAATCACCGACATCAAGGCTATGACCATCTCCCATGTGGATACGGTCTATCCAGTCGGCCAACAACAAGGGCGGGCGCGGACCCGGCACACCTTCATCAAAGTCGAAACCGACGCTGGCCTATCCGGCTATGGCCCCTGCGGCGGTAGTGGACGCGCCGCCCGCGATGTCATTGCCATGCTCAAGAGCGGCTATGGCCGGCATATGAACCTGAGCCCTATCGGCAAGGATCCGCTGGCCATCGAGGTCCATTTCCATAACCTCTTCCGCGCCGTGCCTCAACGGGGTAATCAGGTGCGCATCCTCAGCGGCATCGATATCGCCCTGTGGGATCTGGCTGGCAAGATTTTGAATCAGCCCGTCTCCAAACTACTGGGAGGCAACTTTCGCGACGAAATCCCGCTCTACTCCCACTGCCCCGACGCGCCAGCGGAACGTTACCTGGACAAAGGGTGGTGGCACGACACAGCTCAAGAATTGCTGGAGGATCCGCGCGGATTCCGCGCTTTTAAGGTCGATATACACCATGCCTTGGGCACCATCATCCAGCAGGTCGTGCCCAGTATCGGCCCCGAAGAGGCCCGTAAAGTACAACGCATGTACGCTCTGGCCCGCGAAGCGTTTGGCCCCGACGTCGACATCATCGTCCATTGTCACGATGAACTGGATGTACCCAGCGCCATCCGCGTGGCCAAGGCGGTGGCGCCTATCGACCCGCTCTACTATGAAGACCCTCTCGATGTACCTTTTTCCGAAGCCTGGATGATGCTGCGCCGGGCCACCGATTTGCCGATCATGACTGGCGAGAACCTGGCCCTTCCCGACCAAGTATTACCTTTCCTGCAAAACGGCGCGATAGACGTGTTGCAGCCCGACCTGGTCAACGTGGGCGGTATCACCGGCGGCAAAAAGGTGGCCGACCTCTGCGCATTGTTCCGTATCCCGATCACGTTGCATAACGTCAGTAGTTGGGCACTGAACATGGCTTCGCAGCAATTTGCCGCAGCGATCTTTGATTGCCCCATGATGGAATGCCTGCGCTACGCCGACCGCGTGGCCGAAGCGGCCAGCAACGCGCCGGTCATCCGCAACGGCAAGCAAAAAGTCTCGACATTGCCGGGCTTGGGCCTCGATTTCAACCAAGAGTACCTAAAGGCTCACTTGGAAGAGGGCGAGCCCTGGTGGGGCTAGAAATCAATGCTCATTCGGGGGAAAGCGCGAT
>JACIWY010000347.1 GCA_014360745.1 Chloroflexota bacterium | reverse complement strand
CTTTTTACCGCCGGTTCCTTGTCCGCAAGGTCATCGCTCGGTTCTGGATACATAGCCCAGACCTCTTGGCACTTCGAGCTACCAATACTGCCCTGTATAAAGACGGGAGACATGCTCATTCATTACATGCTCCAACCTCTCCCCCTAACGAGATCGGGCGATAAATTGGTTACCTGAATGTAACCTCTTGTAGACCTGATATTTACCTGTCGGCCTTAAAATAAGGTCTAGATGTCCGTGTACTCTGCATCTACCTCGCACGTTAACGACCTAAACGCTCGGAACATAGATGAAGCAAAAGATACCGTTCGGAAAAGTTCTTTTCTTGGTTTTTGTCGCTTTGCTCTGCTGTTGTGCGGAAAATAGAGAGGAAAGCAGATCGTCTCGACAACAGCCAAAAGAGCAAAACTTATCTCAGACAGCAACGGCACTGTCTGGTTCCCTCCCAGGATCTATCGACCTGCGTCCGGAACACGCAGACACGCCCCTTACCTCTGACCGCTTGGCAGATGCCAACGCCAGCGGCGATTTCGGCATCTCCAATTCTCCAGCGGTGCCCAACACATTCTGGGGGACGGTCGAGATGTGGGGGGCAAAGGTACCCGAAGGGACGCCCATAACTGCTTGGGCAGGCCATATACAAGTAGGATCCACGATAGTCACGTGGTATGAGGGGATTCCCATGTACGCGCTAGATGTCCTCGGTGACAACGCAGACACAATAAAGCGCGACGGCGCAGTCATAGGTGACCGCATTACTTTTCGCATTGGAAGCTTGCCGGCGGAACAAGAGATTCTATGGAGAAGCGGTGCCTTTGTACGCCTCGATCTCACGCTACGCGATTAGCCATCCGTTTGAATTCCCCGCTTTGCTTCCCTCCTTTCCCTCGACACCCGCCTCCCCTTGACCGCCATCAAAATACACCTCTTTATTTTAGCAACTTGGCCCGTTCAGCCATGACAAATCTCTGACAAACTGTTGAGAAATTTCTAACAGCGAAAGGTTGATTCGGCCATGCCACCTTTAGACGAGATCCTGATAAATCCGTTCCAAGCGCGCCGCCACCGCAAGCCAACTATGGTGTTGCTGAACATATTGCCGGGCATTGTTCCCTATACGTTGACGCAACTCGGCATTATCGAGGAGCAGCAATACCTGCTCGGCGAAATTGGCCGGAGAGTCGGCGGTGACCAAATCTCGCCCCGGAACGGCCCCCACCCCTTTACAAGCCTGAGAGCTGGTAACGACCGGCGTAGCCATGGCCATGGGCTCAAGCACCTTGTTCTGGATGCCCACCCCGTACTGGATCGGGCTGACCGCTATGGTGGCACGCGCCAAATAGGGGCGTAGATCGGGAACATAGCCCGTTACTTGTACGCGCTCATCTTGGGCAAAGGCTCGCACAGAAGCCGGCGGGTCCTGCCCCACGATCCACAATCTCACAGTCGGGCGCTCTTTCCATATAAGCGGCATTATCTCCTGGCAGAGATGCTGTGCAGTAGCCACGTTCGCATGGTAACTCATTTTGCCGGTCAATACAAGCGTCTCTTTTTCCCGCGCGACCTCCTGCGGGGCAAAATACTCCAAGTCTATGCCGTTGGCGAGAACATATATACGATCGCTGCCTATAGAACCGGTGTATGAGATGGCGAGCTTCTCCAAGGCCGCCTTGTCCTCGTTCGATGTAATCAGCACTCGCTCGTACGCCGAGACAAGCTGCCCCTCATAGCGCCGCGTACGCGGCAATTCGAGGCGAGCAATCAACCGCGTCGCGAGTTGCGGGCTGGATTTCTGCGCCCGCTCCCAGAGCAAACTGATACAATCGACGGAATCATAGACTTTGGGCACGCCTTTGATCGACAAGCCGAATGCGCTCGCGCGCAGATGTTCGACATGGACGACATCTGGTGGCTTGGCGGCAACCTTTTGGAGAAGCAATTTCTCCATACGATGAGATCGCGCATACGCCACCTGCAAGGGCAGGCCGGCACAAAGACCCTCTAACAGATGGCCCACTATCTCCTGCTTCGAGAGCTCGACCACGTCGACATGCTCACAATAAGGGCGCACACTGTCCACATGGCATAGTTCCCCACCAGAGGCAAGCGTCAGGAGATGAATCGAGTGCCCTCGCTTAGCCAGCCCTTTGATGAAATTGTAAGGTCGGATGCGAATGAGCGATGGGATATAAGGAGTCACATAGAGGATGCGCATGTCCGCCCCTTCTCCTGGCCGCCCGTGCATCTATGAAAAAGAAGGTTAGAACCCGCCCTTCTTTGAGCGCAAGACGGATTTCGCCCCCGCTACACCCCACATAGCCGTTATACTGTACAACCGTGGATAGCCTGCGTCAAGAGATGCTCCGAAGGTCCGCTCATTGCAGATCACAACAAAGCCCTTGGCGAACAAAAAACGCCCCGCCGGAATGAACCGGTGGGGCCTCGCCTGCGCAACTGCCAGATGAGCGGGGTACAATCTAGCTCCTCGGGCAGGATTCGAACCTACAACCAACCGGTTAACAGCCGGCCGCTCTACCGTTGAGCTACCGAGGAACGCCTTCCAGACGCCCAACATTCTACAACGGACGCCCCCTAACGTCAAATCTGACTGGGCCAGGGCGCGCGGCAAGGGCGGGCTCGCCTACCCTCACAAGATTTGTTCTATCCAACAACAAGCTGCCATCAGCGAAACTTGATTGCATCTCGGCTCTGGCTTATACTGACCCCCATGACACAACGCATCGACTTGCACACTCATACCTTCTATAGCGATGGCGCACTGCTCCCCTCGGAGCATCTGCGCCGCTTCGCCGCGTTAGACCACGCAGCCGTGGCCATCACCGACCATGCCGACGCCAGCAACCTCGCAGAGCTTATCGAGCGTCTGCAACGCCTATTGCGCAGCCAGGCAGGTGACTGGCCCTTGACAGCCCTTATCGGCGTGGAATTGACCCATGTGGCGCCCGCCAGCATCGACAAGTTGGCCTGGCAGGCCAAGACACTCGGCGCCGAGTTGGTCATCGTCCACGGCGAAACGATCGTGGAGCCGGTTGCCCCCGGCACGAATCGCGCGGCGGTCGAATCGCCGGCCGTCGATCTGTTGGCCCATCCGGGGTTGCTTACCTTGGAAGAGGCTGAGGTTGCCGCCGCTCGCGGCTGTTACATCGAGATCACCACCCGCAAGGGCCATTCGCTCACGAACGGACACGTGGCCAAGATCTGTCGACAAGCCAATGCCCCGCTGGTGGTCAACACCGACACCCACGAGCCGGGCGATATGGCCAACATGACCTTGGCACGCGCCGTGGCCTTGGGCGCCGGCCTCTCCGCCGAGGAGGCCGACATCGCTCTTTTATATAACCCGCAACAACTCGTCGAACGCATCCTCGCCGGCCGCGCCGGCATGCAGAACGTTTGAGAAAGCGCTATTGGCCTTCGACAATTCATGAGGAATCGCTGAGGTAACGACGATGCCCTTTCCAGCCATGCCTACCCAGATTACTTGCCCGCGCTGCGGCCACCGCTTCCTGACCCAAGTGCGCAGCATCGTCGATGTGGGCGAGCAGCCGGAGCTCAAAGAAGAATTGCTGCGCGGCCGTATCAACGCGGTGCGTTGCCCCCAGTGCAACGGCGGTGGCCTGCTTAGCACACCCCTGGTGTACCATGACCCGGCGAAGGAGCTTTTGGTCACCCTGGTGCCTGCCGAGCTTAATCTGTCCGCCGCAGAACAGGAACAGATCGTCGGCGAGTTGGTCAATGCCGTGATGAACAATGTGCCGGCCGAGCAGCGCAAGAGCTATTTCTTTCACCCCAAGACCGTCCTCCGCTACGAAAGCCTCTTTGAAACCATTCTAGAGGCCGACGGCATCAGCCGCGAAATGCTCGAAGCTCAGCGGGCTATCCTCAAGCTTATCGATGACTTGGCCGATGCCCTGGAGGATACCGAAGCTCTGGACAAGCTCATTGAGGAAAACCGCGACAAACTCGACTATGAGTTCTTTTTGGTGCTCAGCGACGTCATCGAGAGCTACCGGGCCGAATCCAAGGGGGCAGAGGACGAAAAGAATGTCGAGAACGTCCGGCGTCTGGAGACGTTGCGTTCCGCGTTGTTGGAGCGGGTCAGCCCGACCACTCCACGGGCTTCCGGCTACGACGAGCTCATCGATCTCTTGCTCAAGACAGAGCCCGGCTCGGCCGCATGGCGACGAACCGTGGCGCTCAACCGCGCCCGCCTCGATTACGGCTTTTTCCAGCGCCTGACGGGACGCATCGAGGCCGCCCAAGGGGTCGACGATGAGAAGGCCAAAACGCTGACCGAGCTGCGCTCCCGCGTCCTGGACGAGATCCAAGCCCAAGACGAGCGGGTGGAAAGGGCGCAAGATCGAGCCGGGTTGTTGATCATGCGCCT
>JACIWY010000346.1 GCA_014360745.1 Chloroflexota bacterium | reverse complement strand
GAGGATGTGCTCTATGCCGACGACAACTATCTGGCCTTGCATACCGTACGCGCCGAGGATAAGAGGATCCGCCTGCCGCGACGAGCCACCGTGTGGGAAGTCTACGATCGGCGCCTAGTGGCCGAGGATTGCCTCGAGTTTCGCGATAGGATGAACGCCGGCACGACCCATCTGTACTATTATGGCCCGTCGCCGGCGCCGTAAAAAAAAAAGAGGTAGATCAAGGAGGTTGGCCATGCGCATTACCGACTTGCGCGTTTACCCTGTCCGTCAGTTCGTCTATGTCCAAGTCCTCACCGACGAGGGCCTGTACGGCGTCGGCGAGGCCTCGCTCAGCGGGCGTTCGCTGGCCGTCGTGGAGGCCCTCCAACGGCATATCAAGCCGTTGCTCCTGGGCCAAGATCCAACGCGCATCGAGTTTATCTGGCAGGACATCTTTCGCGGCACCTTCTGGCGGGGCGGGCCGGTGTTGCAATCGGCATTGGCCGGCGTGGACATCGCTCTTTGGGATTTAGCCGGCAAGGTGCTTGGCGTGCCCACCTATCGCTTGCTGGGTGGTGCCGCCCGCGACAAGGTGCTCGTCTATCGCCATGTCTATGCCCACACCACCGAGGGGTTGATCGAGCGCGCGCGAGTCTTGCTCGCCGAGGGTTGGCGCGTGCTGCGTATCTCGCCCACCGACACGATTCGCGATGGTTATTTTGACCCCAAGCTTGCCGTGCTGCAGGGTGAACGGGTGATGGGGGCGCTGCGCGAGGCCCTGGGGGAAGAGGTGGAGATTATTTTTGAGGTGCACACACGCCTCACGCCGCCGCGGGCCATCGAGCTATGCAACGCCATCGCGCCCTACCGTCCCTTTTTCGTCGAGGACCCCATCCGCTCCGAGAACCCGGGCGCCTTTGCCACCTTGCGCGCTCACACCAGCGTGCCGCTGGGCACTGGCGAGCAGTTGTGCACCAAATGGGCCTTTCGCGAATTGATCGAGGAAGAACTCATCGACTATTTGCGGGTGGACATTTGCCACGCCGGGGGCATCACCGAAGGCAAAAAGATCGCCGCGCTGGGCGAGATGCACTATCAAGAGATGGCCTGTCATTATACGGGCAGCCCGGTCGGCGCGGCAGCCATGTTGCACCTGAATATGTCGATCCCCAACTGCGCGGTGCAAGAGTTCGGCCCCGCGGCCGACTGGATGACCGAGGTGACCCCGCATAGCTGGCGCACGGAGGACGGATATCTCTTTCCTTCCGACGAGCCCGGCATCGGTGTCGATCTGAACGAAGAAGCGGCCCTGGCCTATCCGCATATTCCCCAAGAGCCACCACATTGGCGCCGCGCAGACGGCTCTGTGAACGATTGGTAGGAGGTTTGACCCATGCGCATCGCTATAGCCGGTTTCTCACATGAAACCAACACCTTTGCCGCCGAAAAGAACGACACGATGGATTCGGTGACGATCCAACGTGGCCAAGAAATCCTGGACCGGGCTCACCCGCGCAGTTTTATCGGTGGTTTCGCCGAGGCGGCCCAAGGGCCGGATGTCGAGCTCATCCCGACGGTGAATATCGGCTTTGAGCATGGCGGCATCATCGGTGCCCAAGTCTGGGAGGCGTGTCGTGCCCAGATCATCGAGGCCCTGCGCGCGGCCCGCCCTTTGGATGCTGTCTACCTGGCCATGCACGGTGCCGCCGTTGCCGAGGCGCCTTACACCGATGCCGAGGGGGAGTTGGTGCGCGCCATACGTCAGGCGTTGGGCGATCTGCCCATCGTCGCCACTTACGACTTTCACGCCATCATGAGCGACTATGAATTAGCCAACATCGTGCCTTTTCCCAACAACACCAATCCCCACATCGACGGCTATGAGCGGGGTATCGAGGCCGCGCAGAACCTGCGGCGGATTCTCCGAGGAGAGATAAAGCCGGTCACCCGACGGGTCTTGGTGCCTATCATCGGCCCCAACATCGGCCAAAGCACCTGGTCGCATATTCCCGCTGAAGAGGAGCGGCTCCCTTTATATCAGCTCAATCTCAAGCGCGCTGAGCTGGAAGAGCGCGCCGGCGTCATTAACATCACCATCTTGGGTGGGTATGGCTATGGTGATTCGCCCGACGCCGGGATGTCCATCGTAGCCACAACCGATGGCGACCCAGAGCTGGCCGAGCGGCTGGCCCGTGAGCTAGCCCGCGATCTGTGGAATCGGCGTCACGAGTTGTTGAGGGTGCGCCCGATCTACCCCATCGATGAGGGAATCAAGATGGCCATGGCACATTCGGAAAAGCCGGTGTTGCTGGTAGATTTGGGCGACGATCCCGGCAGCGCTTGTCCCGCCGATAGCCCGGCTGTCCTAGAGCGACTCATCGCCCTGGGAGCACGCGATTGTGCCTTGACCATCCGAGATGCCGAAGTGGTGGAGGCGGGCCTGCGCGCCGGTGTGGGCGCTGAGTTAACCATGCCGGTGGGGGCCAAGATCGATCAGCGTTTCTACAAACCGGTGGTGGTAACTGGCCGGGTGCGCTCCATCGACGATGGCAACTATATGATCCTGGGGCCTACCCATGGTGGCTGGAGCCGCGAGGTGACCCCTGCTGCCTTTCGTGAGGCCAACGTGGGACCACGGGTGGTCCTGCGCATAGGGGGGAGCAGCAAGATCGACGTCATCTTTTCTCGAGGGGGAACCGGCAAAGATCGCGATTTCTTTAAAAGCGCCGGTATCATCCTGGAGGAGAAGCAGATCATTGTGGTCAAGTCGAACCAAGCCCACCGTGCCTCGTTTGACCCGGTGGTGGCCAGCACCATCGAGCTGGATACCCCCGGCGTGAGCACGGTGAACTACGCCCGCCTGCCCTATCGCTACCTTCCCCGGCCGATCTGGCCGGTGGATCTCGAAATGGAATGGCGGGCATAGGGGGGCCGTTCAGGGTGTGAGAAATTCGCCGAGCCGGTCGGCGATGATGGCTATCGCGTCAGGGCGGGCGATGGCCGCAGCATTGGCGAGGATGCGCGCGACCTCGGGGTTACCCGGTTGCAGCCACGTTTGGGCGATGGACACGATCTCGGCGGGGTCGGCGGTATAGACGCCGGCCCCGTGCTCCAGCACATAGCGCACGTTGCCCTCTTCTTGGCCGGGGATATAGTCAAAGATAATCACCGGCAAGCCCACGGCGAAGGCCTCGGCCAGCGTCCCCGGCCCTGCTTTGGTGACCAATAGGTCGCTGGCCTGCATCAGCTCCGGCATGTTGTGGACAAAGCCGTGAATCTGAGCCGACACCTGCCATTCGATCTCGTGCAAAGACCGTTTCAGCGCCTCGTTGTGCCCTGCGATGACGATGAGCTGAACGGTATCTAGCATCTTGTTGAACGCGCAGGCCGTTTCATACATCGGCCCTACGCCGTCTCCCCCGCCGACGATGAGCACGCAGGGGCGTTCGGGATCCAGGCCCAGGCGGGTGCGCAAAGCCGCTTTATCGTTCACCTCTTGGGTAAAAGCCAGGTCTACCGGCTGGCCGACCACTTCGATCTTATCCGCTGGCATGCCAAAGCGCAGCCCACGCTCTCTTGCCTCTTCTGTGGGCACCAGGCAAAGGTCGACGTCTCGGCAGAACCAGATCGGATGTGCTTTGATCATATCGGTGACCACTGTGACAAACGGCACCTCCGATTTGAGCGTGTGCCGCAGGATGCGCAACGGGATGTGGTTGGTGAGGCCGTGTACCGAGACAATAAGATCAGGGCGCACCTCTTCCATAATCTCAGTTATGGGCCGGCGATAAAGCGGCGCCATCACTATCCCCAACAGCTCCGGCACCCAGGGCTGCCCATCGGTGGCCCATAGGGCGCGATAGAGTGAGCTGCGGCGCAACGACATCCAGCGGTAAAAATCGTCGAGTCGCCGAAGGGGGGCAAAGGGCGATCTTTTGGAGGGGTCGAGGATAACGATATCCACTCGATCGCCGTATTTGTGTTGCAGGGCTCCTCGTATGGCCTTGGCGGCCGATTCGTGCCCTCCGCCGCCTGCGACCATCAAGATCAAGACCCGTTTTTGGATCATGCCATCCTTCCTTCCTCAATCACCATGCGCAGCCATTCGGCGGTGCGCCGAATGGCCTCCGCCGTCTCGACCGCCGGTACATAGCCCAATTCTCGCCGCGCTTTGGTGATTTCAAAATAAAAGTCGTGGGCCAGATGATCCACCAGATAGCGCGTTACGAGGGGCCTGCAGCGTGGCGCGATGCAACGATAGACCTCTTCCAACACCGAGGCGATGCCCCAAGCCATAGGTTTGGGGATCGACAGCCAAGGCCGTGGCCAGCCGAGGGCCGTCGTCAGGCCCTCGAAATAGCCCCGCCAGGTGAGCTTGGTGCCGTCGGTGATGACATACACCTCGCCCTCAGCAGCGGGTATCTCGCCGGCCAGA
>JACIWY010000345.1 GCA_014360745.1 Chloroflexota bacterium | reverse complement strand
GAGCTCAGCGCGTTTTGGAACGTATCGACAAGGGCGTTAATCTAAAGACGGTGGGCAAGATTCTGCACCAAGCGCGCCAAGCAGGTATTTGGAACCATATCTTTGTGTTCTTTGGCTTTCCCGGCGAGACGCAGAACGAGGCGCAGCAGACGATCCGCTTTGTCAGCGACCATCTAAAAGATATCCACTCCGTTGCCGGCGGCACCTTTATCCTGGAAAAGTACTCTCGGGTCTATGCGCAACCGGGAGCCTTTGGTGTCAGAGTGTTGCGGGAGCCGGGGGTGGATCTGGCCTTCCAATATCCTTACGAGGTCCGGTCAGGACAGACGGCGGAAGAAGCCTCCAAGAGCTTGCAACGTTTTCAGCAAGTTTTGGACGCCAGGCGTATCCCGCGCGTGTTCTTGGACGATGCGTATAATCTCTTGTATGCCACAGCGTTTGAAGACCCCGGCGTGTTATGGTCAACGCCGGGGGAGTCGACTCGTTAGGGGCAGGAATAGGCCATTGTTTTCTACATTGCAATAGAGCTCGCCGTGGCGCAATGAGTACTATGGGGTGGCTGATAGCATGAGGGCAGAAGGGCCGGCGCATCTGCGCACGCTGGTGCATCGTAACTTGATCAAGATCGCTCTTGTCGAGCTTTCTGCCTTGGGGATTCTGGCCATCGTTGTGCGCTATGACCTGGCACAACGGACGCCCTGGGTCCTTCATCCTACTATCACCCGGTTGCTAGGTTGGCTGACGGCAATCTATGGCCTTTTTTGGGTGGTTTGGTGGTTCTTCTGGGTGGCCATCGAGGGGGGCGATCAGACTATCGAGCTCTACAACATTACGTGGGCGCCGGTTACTCGGCCATTTTGCACCGATGGGCCCTTTGCCTGGTGTCGCTATCCACTGGCCTTCGGCTATTTGGAATTCCTTTGGGGTTTGGGATTCCTGGTGCAATCTACTACAGCGGTGCTCAAGATGGTGCCTTTTACTGTGTTGATTATGGTTCTATATCTACGCTTTGTTGTCGACCGACAACGCCTTCGTCGCTATGGCGAGGCCTATCGCCGTTACCTCAAGGCCACGCCTTTGTTCATCCCTCGTATTCCCGATCGGAGCGTTATCATGCATATATTTCGTCGGCGTAAGCGGCGGTAAGCTCCTTTATAGCCGAATAACCTCCGCTCCCTCCTCGCCGACCATCGCCCTTGCCGCTGCAGTAGCGTTGCGTGTGTCGATGACCAGGCTGGCGTTGCGCAGGATCCTCACCCAATCGATTCCCTCGTGAGGGGTGACGATCACCACGCCGTCCATCGCCGAAAGCAGGGCGTCCGAGATCTCGGAGGAGCTCATGGTCAGTGCACCTATGCGAATGTGTGGCACATGGGGATCATAGTAGTAAAGCTGGGCCCCCTTGGCGTGCAGCTTTTGGAGAATGTCCAAGGCCGGGGATTCGCGTATGTCGCCTACGTTCGGTTTGTAGGCGACGCCCACGATGAGCAGTCGCGAGCCGTTCACCGCTTTGCGACGCGCGTTCAAGGCATCGATGACCAACCCCACCACGTGGTCGGGCATGCTGGCGTTGACCTCGCCGGCCAGCTGGATGAAGCGCGCCGTATAGTTCAGGGTGCGCAGTTTCCAGGCCAGGTAATAGGGATCTAGAGGGATACAATGCCCCCCCAGGCCCGGACCGGGGTAGAAGGGCATAAATCCGTATGGCTTGGTGCTGGCGGCCTCGATGACTTCCCAGACGTCGATGCCCAGCCGGTTGCACATTAGCGCCACCTCGTTGATCAGGCCGATGTTTACCGCACGAAAGGTGTTCTCTAACAGCTTGACCATCTCGGCCGTCGCCGTGTCGCTCACCGGCACCAGCTCCTTTACCACCAGCTTGTAGAGGGCGCTGGCCACGCGCAAGCAGGTCGGCGTGGAGCCGCCGAGCACCTTGGGCGTATTGCGCAGATTATAGGTGCGATTGCCGGGGTCGATCCGTTCCGGCGAAAAGGCGAGGAAAAATTCATGCCCCACACGATAGCCATCTCGCGCCAGTCGGGGGAGCAACACCTCCTGCGTGGTGCCCGGGTAGGTGGTGCTTTCCAACACGATGAGCTGGCCTTGTTGCAAGTGCTCGGCCACTTGATCGGCGGCACAAATGATATAAGAGATATCGGGGTCGCGCGTCTTGCTCAGCGGCGTGGGAACGCAGATAATCGTGGCATGAGCTTTAGCCAGCACCTGGTAGTTATCGGTGGCGCGCAAACGCCCGGCCGATACCAATTCGGCCACTTGGTCATCGGGGACGTCGGCGATATAACTACGCCCGGCCCGAAGGGTGGCGATTTTTTCCCGGTCGATGTCTATGCCGGTGACCTGCAAGCCCTCTTGGGCAAAGGCCACGGCTACCGGCAAACCGACATAGCCCAAACCGATGACGCACAAGTGCAGGTTGCGTTCCTCGATCTTGCGTTCCAGTGCGGTCGCAGTGTCCGGTACGGCCACGGTCGCCTCCTCGAAAATGGCGGGCTCCGTCAAGGGTTGCGCTCCTCTCGATGGAGCAGGGCAACCGAGTATAAAGGAGGACAAAGCGATGAATAAATTGCTTCTCGAAATCAACGAGCAACCGGAAGTGCTCAAAAGGTTGCTCGATCTCGAATATGGCCATGTGCAAAGTATCGCTCGCGAGATCCTGGGCCGACGCATCCGGCATGTGTTGATCGCCGCGCGGGGCAGCTCTGACAACGCTGCGCTCTATGCCAAATACGTCCTGGGTATACGCAATCGTCTTCCCGTGGCTTTGGCTGCTCCGTCCATGTTCACGGTCTATGGCGCTCCCCCGCGCCTGCAAGATACCATGGTTCTGGCGATTTCGCAATCGGGCATGTCACCTGACATCGCAGCGGTGGTCGCCGAGGCGCGCAAGCAGGGCATGCTGACCATGGCCATCACCAACAGCCCCGATTCGAGCCTGTGCCGTGTCGCGGAGCGGCTCGTCTTCTGTCGCGCCGGCGAGGAAAAGAGCGTGGCTGCCACCAAGACCTATACCGCCGAATTGCTGGCCGTGGCCATGCTCTCGGTCGCGCTGCGCGATGACGAGGACGGGCTGGAGGAATTGCTGAGCCTTCCGGAGGCCGTGCGAAACACTCTTGGCCTCGATGCTCAGATCGAATCAGCCGTAGAGCGCTATCGTTATATGAGCGATTGTGCCGTGATCGCCCGGGGCTTTAATTATGCCACAGCCTTTGAATTGGCGCTCAAGCTCAAGGAGCTGACCTACGTCAGCGCCAACCCCTATTCCTCGGCCGATTTTATGCACGGGCCCATCGCGGTGGTGGCGTCGGGCTATCCCGTGTTCTTGGTAGCGCCTTCGGGCCAGGTGTTGACCGAGATGATCGCGCTGGCCAAAGAACTGCTCGCCAGACAGGCGGAGTTGGTGATCATTTCAGATCGTGATGATATACTGGGTTTTGCCGAAACCCCGCTACGCCTGCCCGTGACCCTGCCCGAATGGTTGTCGCCTATCGTGGCCATTCTGCCGGGGCAGCTTTTTGCCTATCGCCTTGCCTTGGCCAAACGTCTCGATCCCGAGAACCCCCGCGGCCTGCAAAAGATAACCCAGACCCGATAGGGCTCGCAGCCTCGAAGAATGTTTTGGGGAGCGCTATCCTTGAGGCCGTGCCTGTGGGGTGTTATAATCCCTGCGCGTTTTCGGAGGGTCAGCCATATATCAAAGGGAAGGGAAGGAGATCATGACCAAAAGATTTCGTATGCTTCGCTTTGTCTCGCTATTATACAAAGTGATCGCCTGGATCGCCTTGCTGATGGCGGTGCTTGCCGCCATTCTCGTCGTGGTAGTGGGCGCGATACAGGGCCGGGCCGGTGCTCCTAGCCCTCTGTTGGCGCCCGTCCCGGGGCTCAACAGGGCCAGCGGGCTCTTTTCCGGCTTGCTCGTCGGCGGGCTCGTCCTGTTGGTCGGGCTTCTCCAATTCGTCTTTATCTTTGCCGTGGGCGAGGCCATCCAGCTCGCCCTGGCCATCGAGGATAATACGCGCAAATCGGCCTATTATCTGAGCGGTGAGGGAGCGATACCCGCCCCACCCGCGGGAGGCTCTTGGGAAGAGTCGTCCGGGTCGGGAACCGAGCTCTAACCGGCATTCTTGGGCTAAGACAAGGGCCTGCCTCCTCATGGCCCATGAGGAAGGCAGGCCTTTCACTGTTCGCGACTCGTTTGCTCTCGTTGCCCATTCGCCCTATAATATCTTGAGTAAGCCACTATACTTTTTGCGAGAAGACCCGTGATCCTATCCGACGAGCAACTCGAAGAGCTGCTCCTCCGCGTGCAAAAACCCGCCCGTTACGTCGGCGGCGAATGGAATGCCATCATCAAGGATTGGGCTAACGTGCGGGTGACGTTGGCCTTGGCCTATCCGGATGTC
>JACIWY010000344.1 GCA_014360745.1 Chloroflexota bacterium | reverse complement strand
GCTCTTCCAACACCGTGTCCATCCGCTCATGTCGATCCACTATTTCTAAAAAGCCCAGGGTGAGCGCCTGGCTGGTGACGCTCTCACTGCTGTAGGCGAACTGGGCCTGCGTCTGACGGATGGCCACATCGAGCTCCTCCTGACGAACGGGCTCCTCTTGCAAGCGAGAGATCTCTTGCAGCAGAGCATCCTCCACTTCCCGCAAGCTGCGTCCTTGACGGACGATCGCCCCCAGGGTGAACAGATAGGGGTCAAGGCTGGGATAATAATTGCTGCCAGCCGCCGAAGCCAGATCGGTCTCGACCAGGGCTCGGTACAGCCTGGCGCTGCGCGCCTGCCCCGTATCAAAAGCGAACATGGCCTTGCCCCCCGAGAGGATGGCATCGAGCACGACCAAGGGCAAATAATCGGGGTGAGCTACCGGCGGCGTGCGATAAGAGATCCGCACCAACTCCCCGGCTCCGGGCATGCGCACCGTCACCCTCCGCTCTCCACGCTGACGGGGCTCCGGGCGGGCCACCTGGGGCGGCTCATCGCCGGCCGGGATGTGGCCAAAATGGCGAGAGATCAATTCAAGATGGGCGCCGACATCCAAATCGCCGACGACGACCAAAATCGCGTTGTTGGGCACATAATAACGACGATAATGCGCATAGAGCTGTTCGCGGGTAATAACCCGCAAATCTTCTCCCCAGCCTATGGTTTGGTGATGGTAGGGGTGCAGATAAAAGGCGATGGCCGCCATCTCTTTGGCCAGGACAAAGCGCGGTTGATTTTCATGCCCCTCTCGTTCGGAGAGGATGACCGAGCGCTCGGCCTCCACTTCCTGAGGATCGAACGAGGCGGAGGTCATACGATCGGACTCGATCTCCAACGCCAGCTCGGCCCTATGGCTGGGCAGCGTGCTATAATAGGCGGTGAAATCGTAGCTCGTCATGGCGTTGCAATAGCCGCCATAGCGATCTACCATGCGCATGACCGTCCCTTTGGGGAAGCGCGGCGAGCCTTTGAACAGCATATGCTCCACCCAATGAGAGAGCCCTGTGGCGCCTTCGACTTCGTCGCGGCTGCCCACGCGGTACCAGAGCCAAGTACTGATCACCGGCGCAGTGTGTATCTCTTTGAGGATCACAGTAAGCCCGTTGTCGAGCCTCACCGCCGTCACTTGAGAGGACATACCCCTCCAATTCGTTCAAGGTGTCAAAAAGCGGGGGCAGGATCCCGGCAACCTCTGGAGGCAGAGGATGGCCCAAGCGAACGCTCGCGGAGTATAGCACGAGCGGCGAGCCTCGCCAAGCTTTGCGAAAAATTTGGCGTCCTCTCGGAGCGCGCAACCTGTCACGCGGGCTCGCGTAAAGGGGTTAGAAGGTGCCCGCCACTTTTCAAAGCGGCGAGCACCCTTGGCGGAACGAGTGGTCGTGGTTTCCAAAACCACGTACCCGAACTGTAACAGGCATGCTTGGGAAAGCGCGGTCATAATTGAACGTTATAAGCAGGAGGGCCAAATGACAGAGGAACCCGATATCAGCCAGGAAGAGCAAGGCAAGCACAAGATCACTCGTGAAGAGATCAAGCTCACGGGGGCAGAGCTTGTGGAAAAGGTCAAGGAGTTGATCCATCAGGGCAACATCCGGCGCATCGTGATCAAACAGGAGGGGCGCACCGTCATGGAGCTGCCCCTCACCGTAGCCGCTGTAGGGGTGGTGTTTGCCCCTGTTTTAGCCGCCGTCGGCGCCTTTGCCGCGCTGGTCAGCAACTGCTCCATCGTTGTGGAGCGCATCGAAGAGGAATAAAGCCGCAGACGGCCCTTCTTTCGGCCATCGAGCGCTAGTCGAGGGGCACACCCGCCTCGCGCATCCTACGCCGAAAGCCTTGCCCGAGGATCTCGTATTTTTGCGCCTCCGCCTCATAGGCCGAGAGGTTATAGTCAGGCGCCCGGCCGGCGGCCAGCTCCTCTTGGCAAGTTTTGAGCCAGGCCCGTGCGGCTTCAAAACGCTCGCGGAGCCTGGCCAAGTGCCCCAGAGTGATCTCTATTTCAGAGCGGCGCGCGCGACGCAGCCAGATCTCGCGCAAGAGTTGGGTCAGAGGCACCAACTCTTCTTCCAGCGCCTTGAGCGTGTCCGCGGCGGTTGTCAGCTTCTTTTGGGCCCCCTCGGCTCCGGCGGCTAGGGCGGAGAGGTCGGCACGGATGCGTTGCGTGGCCAGCACCTTGTGCGCCGCATAATCCATCATACGCAACGAATAAAGCATCTCCTCGATCGAGAGCGGATCGCGACTGGCCGCGTAAGCGCCACGCAACAACCCTTCGGCCTCTGCGCAGCCCTCGCGGATGCTTTGCAACGTCTCGGCGGGGATCTCTCGCGCCATAGGGCCGACCAACGGCTCATCGAGCAAGGCATAGATGCTGTGCGAAGCGTTGCGGCGCGGCATGCCCGGCAAGGTGTTCAAGCTGCCCAACAACCGTATGGCCCGTACCACCTCCTCGCCGCCGAGCCCGAAGAAAAGAGGCCCAAAACGGGCATCCAGATCGTCTTCCTCGGTTTGCCCGCCGGTCCAGGCTTGCTCGGCGCCCGCAACATAACCATACCAACATTGCCCGATGGGTTGATAATGGCCATGATCGCCCCAATCGGTGTTGAGCAGCCCCTGCGCGCCATGCTCGGCGCCCAACTGCGCCAGGGTACGAATGTTAGCATTGCTATTGTCGATGCGGGGGAAGAGAGTGTTCCAGGAAGATGTTCCCGGGCAAACCCAGAAGGAGCGCCCGCTGTCCGCAAAGAGGCGCACCGAGGGATAATCCTCTTCGGCTTCATAGTGCCAGTCTAACAGGGTAACGTCCTCCGGCAACTCGGCCACAAGTTCTGGATAATGGAGCAAAATGTCGCCCCAGATCTGGATAGTCCGCCCATATCGGGCGGCCAATTCTCGCAGTCGCAGAATATGCTCCAGATAGACACGGCCTGTCCCTCGTTCGGCCACCGCCTGAGCAGAGCGCCCCTTGCCCAGATCCCAGGTCTCATCACACCCCACGTTAAAGACACGCGAGGTAAAGGCGGGCAGCATATCGCCATACAGATCATCCAGGAACTCGTAGGTGGCTTCATCGGTAGGGCATAGCGACCAACGGGCCGCTGATTCGGCCAGATGGGCGTATTCAGGCAGGTTCAGCACATGGGCACAGTGCCCAAAAGAATTCAAGTTAGGCATCAATTCCACGTGGCGCTGCCGACAGTATGCATCCAGCTCCAAGATCTCTTCGCCGCTCAAAGAGCCGCAATCCTCGCCGATGCGCGGATGATGCGGAAAGCGAAACGTATGCTCCGTATAGAGCTGGAGCACATTGGCCTTGCAGAAGCTGAGCCGATCGACCAGCAATTTGAGCGTCTCCAACGTGGGCACTTTGCCACGCGAGACATCCAGCATCAGCCCGCGATAACGCAGGGCCGGCCAATCGAGGATGCGGCAAGCCGGCCATATCGGGCCGGCCGTGCGCGCTACCTGGCGCAACGTCTGAACGCCATAGTGCAGCCCCACGGCGCTAGCTGCTACGGCTACAACCCCTCGCGGCTCGATATCCACCCGATATGCTTGATCGCCATGATCTCGTAGATCCCCCGCCCAACCGCCGTCCCTTTGCAAATAGGCGGCCAACGCATCGGGATCCTCCGCCAAGACGATGAGGTTCTCGAGCCGAACCGACCTGGCGGTTTTGATGATAAGCAAGCGCAAACCCAACGCCTCCTCGATCTCGGCCTGCAACTGTTGAGCGGCAAAGAAAGCCGCCTCGTCAGCAGTGGGCAAAAGCGCGATTTGGGTATCTACGTTGGGTCGAAAACCGCTCTCCCGAAACGACACCTGCCGCGGGCGGGGAATCACACACAGATCGGTCGTCGGCATAGGCCCTCACCTCCCCCGCAGATACGGGATGGTTTGCGGGCCCTCGGGCAACACGCAAAGGCGCGCCCCAGGCCCATACTTGTTCCGCAATTCGGCCAGCATGGCGCTTATATCATGACACGGCTCGAGCAACATACCCCGCGTCTCCTCATCAGAAAGGCCATCGCTATAGACATAGACGTCAGCCACTTGTTGGATGCGAGCCTGGATTTGCGCTTCCCATTGGTCGTGGCGCCGATAGCCGGGCTGGCTGATGGTGCGCAAGATGCCCTCCACAGAGCCGGCCTCGCGCACAATGCGGCGATATTCGCCATATTCTGGCACGCCATCGCGACACTCGGCGGCGATGACGATGGCCCCGCCGGGCCGAACGATCTGCGCCGCACATGACATCCCCTTGACCGCCTGGTACAGGTTAATATCCAAAGGATAGCCGCTGTTGGTGGTCAACACGATGTCAAAAGGCTCATCCACCGGCACCAGTATTGCCTGGCGCCAACTCTTCCTTCTCCAGGCTAACAGTTTCA
>JACIWY010000343.1 GCA_014360745.1 Chloroflexota bacterium | reverse complement strand
GCGGCTACCGGTGTCTACTAGGCAGGTCGCAATGATGGTCAGGCTGCCGCCTTCTTCGATTTTACGTGCGGCGCCAAAAAGCCCCTTGGGAGGATGCACCGCCGCCGGGTCCAAGCCACCGGAAAGGGTGCGCCCGCTGGGCGGAACGACGAGGTTATAAGCGCGGGCAAGGCGGGTGATGCTATCCAACAAGATGACGACATCGCGGCCAATCTCGACGAGACGCTTGGCGCGTTTGAGCGCCATCTCGGCGACGCGGATATGATTCTGTACCGGCTCGTCAAAGGTAGAGCTGATCACCTCCGCCTCGACGGAGCGATCCATATCCGTGACCTCTTCGGGGCGCTCGCCGATCAAGACGACCATGAGATGGACGTCGTTATAGTTATCGGTGATGCCGTTGGCAATCTGCTTTAAAATGGTAGTCTTGCCCGCTTTGGGCGGAGACACGATAAGCCCACGTTGCCCACGACCGATGGGCGCAAGCATATCGATGAGACGGGTGGCATAGATATGGGGCTTGGTCTCCAGGCGGAGCTGTTCATAAGGGAAAATAGGGGTCAGGCGCTCAAAGACGGGGCGGTGTTTGGATTGTTCGGGATCGAGCCCGTTGATGGCCTCGACGCGGAGTAAGCTATAATATTTCTCCGACTCTTTGGGTGGGCGAACCTGGCCAATGACCATGTCACCAGTGCGCAGACCAAAGCGGCGAATCTGCGACTGCGAGACATACACATCTTCCGGGCCCGGCAAAAGGTGGTCGCTGCGCAAAAAGCCGATGCCATCCTGGACGATCTCCAGGACGCCGCCACCAAAAATGTGCCCTTGTTCCTCGGCCTGAGCGCGCAACAAGCGCAAAATAAGATCTTGTTTTTTAAGACGGCTGTAGCCCACAATGTCGCGCTCGCGAGCAATGTCGCGCAGCTCGCTCAATGTGAGCGTTTCCAATTCGGCGATATTCACGGGTTATACTCCACTCGTTACGCTTACGCGGAATACAATGGTTTGGGAATTTCGCGCACGATCTATCAATTGTAGGTATTGCCGCCCCGAGGCTACTCAGCGACAAACGCCGAGCCTCGACGGCCAAATGAATGCCCAAAGCTGCCTGCCCTTGTACTCAGGCATACAGCCGCAGCATGATCGAAGACTGGAAAAGTAGTTCATCGGGGTGATCTAGGAAGAAATTGTCGGGAGGTATCCGGTTATGGGTCGGTGGGCGATACCTCGCCGCCAAAGTCAACCATATTATATCACCAAGTTAGAAACATGTCAACTTTTTAACAATTGAATTTTTCTCTCGCACGCGAGGATACGCCTGATCCGGCCAGCCATGGCCAAGGCAGATTTCTTTTGACCCCCATGTGCCATCCTGATATACTAGCTTTTACCCTTATCTAGCATCCAGGAGCGGCCAAACGTGCGCGTATTGATCACCGGAGGCGCCGGGTTCATCGGTTCGCATTTGTGCGATCTGTTTCTAGATCGCGGGCATGAGGTGGTGGCGATGGACAACCTCATCACCGGCAGCCTGCGCAATATCGTGCATCTCCAAACACATCCGCGCTTTTCCTTTATCAACCACGACGTCACCCTGCCCATTTATTTGGACGGCCCGGTGGATGCCATACTGCACATGGCCTCGTTGCCCAGCCCCGTCGATTACCTGGAAATGCCTATCAAGACGCTCAAAGTAGGCGCGCTGGGCACCTA
This sequence comes from Chloroflexota bacterium, assembly GCA_014360745.1. GTDB lineage: Bacteria > Chloroflexota > Anaerolineae > UBA1429 > UBA1429 > JACIWY01. The sequence continues at coordinate 2,717 of JACIWY010000343.1, read as the reverse complement.
TTACACTCTGGGCTTGGCCAAAGCCAAGGGGGCGCGTTTTTTGTTGGCCTCTACCTCAGAAGTATATGGCGATCCCCTGGTGCACCCACAACCCGAGACGTATTGGGGCAATGTAAACCCCGTAGGCCCACGCGGCGTGTACGATGAATCCAAGCGCTTTGCCGAAGCGCTGGTGATGGCCTACCATCGCACCCACGGCATACCCACGCGCATCGCGCGCATTTTCAACACCTATGGCCCGCGTATGCGCATCGACGACGGGCGAGTGGTGCCCAATTTCATCAGCCAGGCGCTGCGCGGCGAGCCGCTGACGGTGTACAACGATGGCTCGCACACGCGCAGTTTTTGCTATGTCGGAGATCTCATCGATGGGCTCTATCGGCTGCTGTTCTCCGACGAGGTCATGCCGGTCAACCTGGGCAACCCTCAAGAGATCACCATCCTCGATTTTGCCAAAACGGTGCTGGAGGTGACGGGTAGCACCTCGGAGATCCGTTTTGTGACCCCCACCGATGAACGCACCAAAGACGACCCTCATACGCGGCGGCCCGATGTGACCAAGGCCAAGACGGTACTGGGTTGGGAAGCAAAGGTGACACTGCGCGATGGCCTGCGTTTGACGGTAGAGTGGTTCCGCCAACGCTTGGCCGAGATGGGCAAAGCCGGGTGACGCGCTTGCTATCATGATCTCATCGCCCCTTTTTTCACACGCGCCCCATGTTTATGGGGGTTCCCTGCGCCCGCGTTGGGTGACATACGCGCTTCAAATCGCTGTTGTGAGCATGCTCGGCGTCGTATTGGCCAGCGCGCCGTTGACGCCGGTCGCCTTAGTCGTCGGGGCTGTTTTTTACGGGCTGTTGGTGCTGCGTTGGCCAACCCTGAGCCTATATCCGCTGGCCCTGGCGATCCCCTTTGGGGCATTGCGCGAGATCTCCCTGGGCCCGGCGACGGCGGGCATCAGCGAGATACTATTATGGTCGGCGTTGGGCGCATGGTTTTTGTGTTTGCTGGCAAATCGACGTCTGCTCGCCACATTCCGCGCCGGGTGGTCGCCGATAGCTTGGGCACTCCTGTTCTATACAGGCAGCCTGACCCTGTCGTTGTTACCGGCGACACAGATGGGCCCGGCGCTCAAAGAGCTGGCCAAGTGGATAGAATTGCTGCTGGTCTACCTTTGGGTGCGAAGCTCGCTCAATGAGGCCCGGCGCTTGCAAGTGGCAGCAGCTTTTTTACTGGCCGGGTTGTTGCAAGGGTTGCTGGGTATCTACCAATTCCTCTATCAAGTCGGGCCGCCTGGCTTTATTCTTTTGGGTCGCTATATGCGCGCGCACGGCACCTTTTTACAGCCCAACCCCTATGCAGGCTACCTGGGCCTCCTCTTGCCGCTGGCCTATGGAACGGTTGTCGTCGGTGGGGGTGAAGTGTGGCGATCGTTCAAGAGCGGGGCATGGCTGCGCCCGCCTTGGGCAGTGCTTTATTGGGCGCTGGCCTTGGCCAGCGCGATCGCGATGCTCGCGGGGTTGTTGATGAGCTGGTCGCGGGGAGCTTTGGTGGGGCTAATGGCCGGCGCAGGGCTGGTGGGGCTTGCTTTGGCACGGTGGAGCCGATGGGCCGTGGGCGGGGCGATGCTCATCTTGTTAATGCTTGTTCCATTGCTCCTGGCGGTCGTGCCGGCGGTAGCGTTGGCACGATTCACCGACGTGTTGGCTTATATGGGCCAAGATCTCTCCAAAATCGAGGTCACGGATGAAAACTTTGCCGTGTTGGAACGGGCGGCGCACTGGCAAGCGGCCTGGCGCATGTTCGCTTTGCAGCCATGGATCGGAGTAGGCACAGGGCAATATGCCGTCGTCTATCCGCAAGTGGCCCTTCCACGTTGGCAAGACCCTCTGGGACACGCGCACAATATCTATCTTCATACCCTGGCCGAAGGGGGGCTTATCGGATTGGGAGCCTATCTGCTCGTGGCAATCGTGGGCTTGAGGAGCACCTGGCGTGCGGCCGATCGTGGAACAAGCCTGGCTCGAGGGCTGGCCTTGGGTGCGCTCGGCATGTGGGGACATTTGCTGGCCCATCACCTCTTTGATAACCTCTTTGTCCACGAGCTCTATCTCCTGGTGGGTGTCCTGCTGGCGTTGGCAGATCGCCAATCGCCCAAGCCCGCCGAGACGGCCGGACAGGAAGGCATAACGTGATCCCTTCGATAGCCCGTTTGCGCGCTATGGCCAAGGGAAATCGGCGCGAGTTCGTGCGCTTTATCAAGTTCAGCATTGTAGGGAGTATCGGTGCGCTGGTGGATTTCGGCGTGCTCAACCTGGGCATCCAGATATTCGGCTTGGCCAAGTGGTTGGCCAACACCTTTTCCTTCTCGGCAGCGGTGCTGAGCAACTTTACCTGGAACCGCCTCTGGACCTTTCCCGAATCGCGTGAGCGGGCGCTTGGCCCACAGCTAGCCCAGTTCTTTGTGGTGAATCTGGTGGGCTATTTCATCAATCAGGCCATCTTCCTGTCATTGGATCACTATGTTTTTTCCTCCTGGGGCGCTCTGGGTTACAATCTATCCAAGGCCATCGCCATCGGCGTGGTACTCTTTTGGAATTTCGGCGTGAACCGCCTCTGGACGTATAGGGGTATTCGGTGAGTCGCATTGGCATAGATTGCACGGCCGCTGTGCGCCAGGGAGCGGGCATCGGGCGTTATACGCGGGGATTGGTGCG
>JACIWY010000342.1 GCA_014360745.1 Chloroflexota bacterium | reverse complement strand
TCGACGATGGCGGGCATATCCCCCAGGGTCAGGGCAATGCCGCTCTCTTCGTTGTAGCAGGGCACAATGACCGAGACGGTATGCCCTTTGTACACGATTGTTCCTCCATAGGGGGTAGTTGCCCGGCACCTCAGAAGGTGTCGGGCAACTCGGAAGGTGCCCGACGACCCATTAAACGGTGGCGCAACTTGGCCGCCTTGAGTTGCGCCCATTCCCAACCTACACGCGGCAATAGCAAAGGATTAAACAGGATATTCACCGTCAGAAAACACTCGTAGGTGCAAAAGCACTTGTTGTCGCGAATGTCGCGGCGGCAGGCCTCCGCCGCCGGGCTGCGCCACAGGCGCATGAAATCGTATTCCACATCGCGCACATTGCCGATTACATCGCGCCAACGCAGCTCACAAGGCAGCACCTCCCCTTTGCTGAACATCGCCGCCCCCAACGTGCCCCCATAGCAAGGGATCTGGTAGCGATTCTCGCGCACCGTCTTGGCAATGATCTGCGGGCGGACGATGCGCTTGGCGTTCAGCACATCGGAAAAGGGCATCTTGTAATAGCCGCTGAGGATCAACCTCTTGTTGTCCTCCTCCAAGACGCGGTGAAATTCTTCATACTTTGCGATATCAAAGTCGCGCGCCACCGGATCGCGAGGCTCGCCGCGGGTGAGCAACGTAAAAACGGTATTCACCCCCACGCCGCGCTTGAGGTAGTCGTACAGCTCCAACAATTGATGCTGATTAAAAGAGGACACCGTTACCTGAATGCAGGTGCTGAATTTAGGGTAATGGCGCTCCAATTCGCGCAACTGCTTGTAGGTTTCGATGGCCCGCTGGAACAGGCCCGGCACGCCGCGGATCTCATCGTGAAGTTCGGGCAATCCATCGATCGACACATCGATGTGTAGATCGAGATCGGGGTTGGCATCCAACATCGTCTTGACCGAACGCAGCACCCTGGCGGTCATGCTGCCGTTAGTGGGAATGCCCACATTGAGCGCGCGATTATTAAGATGAAAGATGCGCACGATCTCGGGCAGGTCGGCGCGCAAAAAGGGCTCGCCGCCCGTCGGGGTGAAGAACAGCATCCTGTCCATGCTGGCCGAAATCTTTTCGATCTCGTCGATGGTCAGCTCTCCCTCGCCGGAGCGGTGCTGCTGGCCCAACAGGCAATGGCGGCAGCGCGCGTTGCAGCGTTCGGTCACAAAATAGACGAAATAGAGCGGCGATGCCCCGCGCTTGAACAGGATATGTTTGGCATAGTGCATATAGTCCACAGCACCCATGACCTTATCCTCCATGTCGGGCGAGAAAGCACCGCGCCCGAGAACGAATAGAGCTTATTATAACGGAGCCGCCGCACCCGGCCAAGAGGCGAGCAGAGCCACACGCGCTCCCTTCCTCCAAAGGCTTAATAACGTTTGCCGCGCAACAGATCGATGAAACCGAGGACGATGCCCAGCCCCGAGGCGTATAAATCTAGCAACAAAAACCCGGCGCTGCGCAGGGCGAAAAGCCCTCCCCGCCAGCGGGCCAGCGCGCTCAAAAAAGGCGCATTCAGCGCCAGGGCGGCCAATACGGCCAACAAGGCCATCAATGCCCAAAATCCGCTCCCCAAGATGAGCGCCGCCAAGCCCAGAAGCGTAGCCATCCCCATGGCCAAGACGCCGGCACCAAAATACCAGGGCACCGAGGCATAATGGGCGCGCAGGGCCTTCGCTTCACGGCGCAGAAAGGGGAGATGGTTGCGCAACCAAGTAAGCATCAGGCCACGGGCGCGGAGCAGGTCGGTGCGTAACACCTCACCAAGGGTATAATGTTTGCAATGCTCCACCGTGGCCCGCTGATCGAGCACCAGGCGATACCCCTTGGCGCGCAGCCGTTGCCCAAGCTCGATATCCTCGGTGATGCTGGCGCCCTGATAATGGCTATCAAAGCCCCCCTCGCGCGCAAAGATTTCGCGCCGGATGGCCGCCGCGCTGGTGAAAAAGAGCCCCACCTCGCGCGGCTGTCGCCGATAGGTAAAGTGCATCCACAGATTCTTGAACTCGGAAGCAAAGTTGTGGTACGGGCAACTCTGGCCCAACAAGCCGACCACACCATCCACCCTGGGATCGGCCAGGTCCTCCAACACATAACTCAGCAAGGGGGCCGGCACCCTGATGTCGGCATCGGTAAAAAAGAGGATCTCGCCGCGGGCGTGCTGCGCGCCGATGTTTTTGGCCCGAGCCGCGCCGGCGTTTTGCGGCAGGTCGATGACCCGGCAGCGCGAATCTCGGTCAGCCCAACGCCGGGCAATCTGCGCCGTGGCATCGGTCGAGCCGTCATTGACGACGACCACCTCCAGATCACGCCACGTCGAGCCGAGAACCGTCGCTAGGCATTCGTCCAGCGTGCCGGCTCCATTATAGACCGGGATAATAACTGAAACACGAGGCGATTTGGTGCCTGTTTCTGCCACGTTCCCCCCTGCGTGCGCATCACTTATGCTAGGTGCGCACCATGAAGCGCCTATGAAACCGACGCGATGCGATGGTGACGATATTTTCATCCACACGAACGCCTGAAGCGCAAGAAGGGCTTACGCCTTCCCCACGCCACATTGACACTCTGCCCAGGCAGTGTTAGGATGGGCGGCGCTCTGCCTCTCATTCGGCCGGGAGGCCCATCGCGCCATGCCCGCCGATGGATGTCGCCCACGACACGGAGGCAAGCAGCGAGTTCCAAGGGAGGAGAGGCCTTTCATGCCTCGCACGCGGCACAAATTCCATATCGGCTGGCTATGGCTCGTGCCCCTTACTCTACTTTTCCTATTCCGTTGGTGGGGCCCCGGCCTGCCCATTAGCCCCCGTGGCGAAAGCGTCCCCCAGCTCAGCTACTTGTGGATGCTGCGCCGGCTATGGGCATCCGGCGACGCGCTGCGCGGCTGGAATCCCCTCATCCTGGGCGGTGAACCGACGGCCACGGCACGCGTCTATCATCTTCATCTGACCCTGGCCGCCATATCGTGGCTCACCAGCCTGGCGCCGGAATGGGTGCTCAAAATCACCCATGGCTTGACCGCTTTTCTTGCCGCCCTGGGCGCCTATATGTACGCCCGCCATCTGGGGCGTACTTCCGGGGCCGCGGTGGTCGCAGGGTTGGCCTTTGCCCTCTTCCCGGCGCGTATTTTGCTTACCGCCGAATCGCTGTTCGTCACCTGCGTCTGGGCCGGCCTGCCCTGGGTCTTTTGGGCCTATGAGCGCGCACAAGACCATTGCAGCGAACACGGCGCATCTTCCCTCAAACATCGAATGGGGTCCCCCGCCATAAATTGGGGCTTGGCGCTGACCTGGATCGCGCTTACCGGGCCGCAGTGGTTTTTGTTGCTCCTGAGCCCGCTGGCCCTTTACATCCTCCTGCGCGAAGGCATCTCTTGGGTCCAGGAGCGCCTGCAAGCAGGCTCTGCGGCATTCGCTCCTCACTTGCGCGCCTTGGGTCTTGATATGTTGATCGCCGGTTCCGTAGTCATTGGTCTCAGCCTATTTTATTACCTCCCCGTCTTGGTCGAGCAGGATCAACTCTGGTCCAGCCATTATGTGCGCGTTTACCCCGGCGTGTCGCGCTGGTCCGTTTCCTGGCCGTTGTTGCTGCGCATTTTGCTTCGTCGCTGGGCGCCGACCTTTCAGCCTTACGGTTGGGATTTGGCCCGCGTCTTTCCAAACATCGCCTGGTATTTGGGCCTCGCCCTATGTGCCTTGGCGCTGGCCGGCCTCACCTGGCGGAGGGAATGGCGTCGCCATGTGCCATTGCTCGGCATGCTGCTGGCCTCGCTCCTCCTCGTTGCCGGGCCGACCATTCCCCACAACCCGGCCTATGCCATCGTGCGCCGCATTCCCTACATCTCGGATTCGGTGCGCAACGCCTTTCGTTATCTGTGGCCGGCCTCGTTCTGCCTGGCGGCCCTGGCCGCCGCAGGGGTCGATCGCCTCAGCAGCCTCATCCCCGGAGTCATGGGACACTGGGCCATCCCTGCTCTGGCCGCAGTGCTCATCCAGGCCGACTTTTGGCCCCTGACCCAGGCTTACCAAACCGTCGATCATTATATGAGCACAAACGAGATCGCCGCCCACCGTTGGCTCGACGCCGTCGAGCAACCCGGGCGCTACTGGGTGCCGTTTCAGCTCGCTCGCCCCGGTGAGCACTATGCCGACACCTCTTATGGTGTGCGCTATAACGGGCGGCCCTCCATCAACGACAACGAATACCATAGCCCTGCCGCGCCCGATCGCGCCACGCTTCTCTTTCGCCTGGGTCTGCGCGGCCAGGCTGAAAGGGCAGAAGGGTTCACGCCCAGCGCCCAGGCGATCCTCGACCTATCCGCCACGCGCTACGTCTTGCTTCACCTATGGCCCGAACAGTATGAAAAAACCTTGGAACGTCTGCTGGCCTCCGGT